>CALXJJ010000017.1 GCA_944388605.1 uncultured Clostridia bacterium | reverse complement strand
TTAAGATTCTAAAGGGAATAGGAATATTCATTCTTATAGTAGCAATATTATATGTATTTCTTATGATAATAGGATTTATAGCATTTAATAAACTTGAAGCAGATAGTGATTCAAAAACAATAGTAATACAGACACAAGAAGAAGTAGTAGAGAATTATGAAGAATAAATATTAAATAGTAAAAAGATGAAGAATACTACAAATTACAATATATAAGTAAGAAAATGCTATTTTATAAGATATATTTCAAATGTTAAAAAGCATTGCTTGTAGCAACGGACAATTCTTTATATAATATTTATAAAGAAAGGAGTTGTTGTAAAATGTTAAAAGAAAACATTAAAACAATAAGAAAGTCAAAAGGACTTTCACAAGAAGAACTTGCTATAAAATTGAATGTTGTTAGACAAACAATTTCTAAATGGGAACAAGGTTTGTCAGTACCTGATGCAGAAATGTTAATTGCCATATCAGAAGTTCTTGCTACACCTGTAAGTACATTACTTGGAGAAAAGATTTCTGAATCTAAAGTAGATGATTTGAAAGCTATTTCTGAAAAACTGGAGATAATAAATTTACAATTATCACAAAGAAAAAAAGAGAAAAGAAAAATAGCTCATTGGTTGCTAATCTCATTATGTATAATTTTAGTAATTATTTTTATATCTTTAATTTTATTAAATAGTCCATACTTAAATTGGGATTATAGTAAGCCCGAAAATGCTGTTTTAGGAGTTGCTTTTCATTCTTTTGAATGGTTATTCATTAGGATAACACCAATTATCTTTATTGGATTAATCATTGGAATTTTTTTGACTAGAAAGAAAGATTAAAAATATTTAAAAAAAATATTTCACACAAATTTCAATTTTGGAGGATTATAATGTTTAGTAATAAAAAGAAGATAGAACTAAATGATGAAGAATTAAGAATAGTACTATATGCATTAAATGATTTTAGAAATGATATACTAAAAGAAAATAGACCTGCAGATGCAATTAGCGATGTAATTTTAAAATTAAAAAATAAAATTAAAGTAGATAAGTATGACTTGGGAATTATTATAAATGGACTAGACAGAAAAAGAAAAGTAATGGTTGAGAAAAATGAAGATACATCTATAATTAACAATTTACTTTTGAGATTACTTAAAGTTTCTGATAATTTTAAATAAAATAATTGAATAAAAAAAGGCGTTGTTTTACAAAACAGCGTCTTTTTTTGTACACAAAAATCTTTTTTTCTACACATTTTGAAAGAAATTAGAAAAATCAATGTATAGTGTTTGTGAAATGAGTTAAATAACTCTGAACACTAGAAAAATCCATACAGAGTACACCAGACAAATAATCAAGATGAAGTCTGGAGAGAAGTATGTATGTTGATTTTTATTAGTAGTAGAAAGAATAATTTAATAAAAACGAATACAAGCACTTATATAGAATTTTTGCGTTCTACAATAAGTGCTTTTTGTTTTTTAAAAAACAGAATAATAAGAAATAAATCGCCACCTGCAAATCGTTGAATTTTTTAAATTTGATGATTTGGAGGTAATAAAAAATGAAAGATAATGCAAAATGTTTTATAAAAATAGGAAAAGGAATTTATGAAGAAATTACTTATGAGGAATTAGAAAAAAGAAGAAAAATAATAAATTCATATAGAGAAAAAAAGTTTATATACATACACGGAATGTTGTTAGAATTATCAAAAAAAGAATATGAAGATTACTATACTGAAATAGAAAGAAACAGATATTGTAAAAAGATACTACAGAAATTACAAGTTGTTTCTATTGACGAATTAAATACTGATGAAGATATGGATGATAAACAAGTTATTGCAGATATTAGTAAAAATATAGAAATTGAAATAGAAAGAAAAATGGAAATAGAGCAATTAAGAAAGGCATTATTGGAACTAGATAATGATGAATATCAACTTATAAAAGAATTATTTTTTAATGAAAAAACCGTTCGAGAATATGCAAGAATAAGAGGTATTCCATTTACTACTATTCAAAGTAGAAAAGATAAAATTATAGAAAAATTAAGAAAAATTTTAAAATTTTAAAATTTTTTTCGTACAAACCCCCGATTTTTTCCTTTATGGATTGAGGGGGTATTTTTATACCTTTCCAAAAAGCACATTGAAAATTGAATAAAACCATTATAACACCATTAAAGGAGCTCGTTTATGAGAGAACAGAACTCATAGAATGAAAAAATATTAGATTGCAACTAATAAGGCGATGATTTTAATGGATTGATACTTTTGCATAGTCATAGTTCGAGCGTGATAAAACCGTCCCAAGCATTGAGTGCAAGTCTGTGTACAGGCAGGTGGAATTCCTATGGGTGATTTAGCAAATCACAATTTAATGGTAATAAAGATAGAAACAAAGTAATGATAGGAACTATCTGAAATAGGGTAGTTCCTTAATATAAATGAGGTGGAAGAATGATAATAGCAATAATAGCTGTGAGTTTATTAGCAATAACATTTTTTACATATATTTTACTTGTAGGTGCTAATATGAATAAAACTGATAAAGAAAGAGAAATAGAAGATAATGAACAATTGGAATATATAAGAAATTACGAAAATGGAGGCAAAAAATGTGAAAACAAAAAAAGGAACAAGACAAATTTATAGAGGAGAAATATATTATGCTAAACTCCTTGAAACAGTAGGAAGTGAACAAAAAGGAAATAGACCTGTCGTTGTTGTACAAAATGATATAGGCAATGTATATTCTCCAACTACAATTGTATTGCCGTTTACTAAAAGATTAGATATTGTTAATCCACAACCTACACACATAGATGTAAAGCAATTTGGAGAATTAAAATGTGATTCAACAATATTAGCAGAACAGATAAGGACAATAGATAAAAAAAGATTAGGCGATAGAATAGGAAAATTGACTCCAAAAATAATGGAGAAATTAGATATAGCAATGAAAATTGCTATAGGAATAAAAAAGTAGATATAAAGAAACAGGGTTAATAATACTTGTTTCTTTTTTATTGGAAAGGAATAAGAAATGGAAGAAAATATATTAGAAAAATTATTAAACGAAAGATATTCGGCAAAACAGATGGTAAGCTATTTTATTATAGGATTTAAAGACACAGAAAATAAAAATGAGTTTGAAGAAATAATGAACAATGTTACAACAGCAATTGTAAATATAGATAAAAATAAATTAGTAGATTTAGTTGATAGTGTATTTATAGAAGAAATTGACTTATATTGGAATTTGACAGTAGAACAAATGCTTTCTTATGCTTATATAGTTTTTAATAATCTTATGAGAGCAAATAGAGTGATTGAAATAAAAGATATTGTAAGTCAATTTTTAGTAGTTGCTAAACTTTATTCTCCAGATAATGCGGTAGAGTATGTTAGAAAGAAATTATAACTAAAAATAAAGTTGTCAAGTGTGTAAAATAAAATATCACACAATACAAATAAATAAAGAAAAATGGTAGTCTTTGATTATATCAAAGACCCTTTTTAGTTTGGAGGGGTTAATGAAAGTAAAACAATCAAAATTAAAATTTGAAGAATTACCAGACACAATAACTCCAGAATTATATTCGGAATGGAGAGGAATAGGTGTTGTTAAAGCAAGAGAAAGATTTCATAGTTATGGATTTCCATTAATAAAAAATTGTGGTGCTAATTTAATAGCAGATAAAAGAGCAGTTTTTATCTATGAATTTGGGCTTGACGAAGAAACAACAAAAATGTTATTAGAGAAGATTGCAACAAAGATGTTTGAGTAATTTTCATTTTTAGAAGTGGAGTGAAAAATATGGGAAGAACATTAAAAAAGAGAGGCAATGGAGAGGGAACTATTTATTATTCAGAAGCAACAAAAAAATGGGTAGGACAAGTTACTTTAGGACGAGATGGCAATGGAAAACAAGTAAGAAAAAGCTTATATGGAAATACACGAAAAGAAGTAAAGGAAAAAATGGATGTACTTTTAAGAGAAATGGAGAGAGGAAAAGATGTAGGAAATGTGCTATCAGTAGTAGATATTGCAGAAGAAATCAGAGAATTAAAATATAATACTAATTCTATAAAAAGAGCCTCTTATGTAAGAATTGGGGAAACAATAGATATAATGAGAAAAATATTACCATTTGCTAATATTCCAATTCAAAATGTTACTAGAAGTATAATAAATATTCAAAGTCAATTGCTTACTGAATACTCGCAATCTGTAATAACAAAAGTGTGGCAACAGTTACAAGGGGCATTTAATGAAGCAAGAATAAGAGATATAGTGGATAAAAATCCTTTTGAATTGAAAGGGTATTTGATGAAACCAAAATCTAGCAAACCTACTAAAAAAATTGATGCTTTAACAATAGATGAAGAAGAAAGATTTATTAAAGAATTAGATAAGGGGTATGATGATTATACAATAGTCTTTTATATGGCTATTTATACTGGAATGAGAATAAGTGAAATATTGGCATTAAAGAGGGAAGATATAGATTTTGAGAATAAAAAAATATATGTAAGGAAAACATTAAGCCACGTTGATAAAGGAAGAATTTTATTAGAGAATACAACAAAAACTTATGCAGGTATGAGAGATGTGCCAATGTTAAATACATTATATGATAAACTAGTAGAATACAAAATAGATAAAAAGAAAGGCTTTTTATTTTTAAAAGATGGAAACTTTATACACGCAACAAATTTTAATGCAAGATTTCAAAAACTTTGTAAGAATGCAGACATTAGAGTTTATAAAAAGAAGAAAGGAATAATGGGT
Organism: uncultured Clostridia bacterium; assembly: GCA_944388605.1. Classification (GTDB taxonomy): domain Bacteria; phylum Bacillota; class Clostridia; order TANB77; family CAG-508; genus CALXJJ01. Next base: position 27,914 of record CALXJJ010000017.1, on the reverse strand, counting down.
GGTAGAAAAACTAAAAAAATATATCAATGCGATATAACTAAAAGCAAAGTTAATACACATATGTTAAGACATACATTTGCAACTAGATGTATAGAAAATGGAGTAAGTCCTGTTGTTTTACAAAGAATATTGGGACATAAAGATATACAAGTTACATTAAACACATATACAAGTGTATTTAATGAATTTAAAGAAAAAGAAATTGAAAAAATTAACTCTATTTTTTAAAATAGAGTTTTTTTCTAAAGCAAGTAATTGAAATTTTAAATAAAATATGATATAGTAGTAAATAATTTATTAAACTAATAAATCTTAATAAGTTTTAATAAATTCAATCGCGTAGCATTAAAAAAGCAGTTTTTAAAATTTAAGAATAAGGAGAAAATGCGATGAAATTAACAAAAACAGACAATATAGAAAATTGTTCAATGAAACCAATAGATAAATAAGGAGATTGAATATGTTTTATTTTGGAGATAAAAAAATTATTTATATAATTTTAGCAATTTTAGTATTAGGATCTATCTTTACTATGACCACAGGAAGTATATTAAGTCTTATATTAACATTGCCAGCAGTATTAATAGCAATAACATTTCATGAATATGCTCATGCTTTTGTTGCAGATAAATTAGGAGATGATACGCCAAGAATACAAGGAAGGTTAACTCTTAATCCATTTGCTCATTTAGATCCAATAGGTGCGGTTCTTTTAGTATTTGTACATTTTGGATGGGGAAAGCCAGTAGAGATAAATCCAAGAAATTTTAGTAGAAAAATATCAATGTCAGCAGGTGAAGCAATAGTATCATTAGCAGGACCATTAATGAATTTTATATTAGCAATTGTGTTTACAATTATAAGTTGTATATTAGTAAAATTTGCTTCTTCTTTTATATTATTTAACCAAATAGGTGCAATAATTTATACATTGATAAAGATTTGTATTAGTATAAATATAGGATTAGGTGTATTTAATTTAATTCCATTACCACCATTAGATGGTTCAAAAATATTAATGCATTTCTTACCATATAATGCAAAAAATTGGATGATACGAAACCAAAATATATTTTATATAGTTTTTTTATTGATATGGATTACAGGATTAGCAGGAGTTATAATTTCACCGGTTATAGATTTTATATATAACATTATAGTAGGTGGAATAGGTAGGCTATTCGGAATATTATAAGATATTTTATTATATATTGTACACAAATTTGCGGAAAGACAAAAAGAAAAGTTATAAAGTATAAAATCAAGTTTTTCCGATTAGTTCTTTAGGAAGGAAAGTAATTAAATATGGAAAAGGATATATATATATTGGGCATTGAATCTAGTTGTGATGAAACAGCTGCGTCAGTAGTAAAAAATGGAAGAATTGTATTATCAAATGTTATAAATTCACAAATTAAAATACACGAAAAATTTGGAGGAGTAGTACCAGAGATTGCTTCAAGAAACCATGTGGATGCAATTTCATATGTAGTAAAAAAAGCTATAAAAGAAGCTAATATAAATATAGAAAACATAGATGCTGTAAGTTGTACATATGGACCAGGACTAGTAGGAGCACTATTAGTAGGAGTATCATATGCAAAAGCGTTTTGCTACGCTTCTAACAAGCCATTAATCCCAATCAACCATATAGAAGGACATATTTCAGCAAACTATATTAGTAATAATGATTTAATTCCACCATTTTTGTGTTTAGTAATTTCAGGCGGACATACACATTTGGTATATGTAAAAGATTATAATGAATATGAAATAATTGGAAAAACACGAGATGATGCTATAGGGGAAGCTTTTGATAAAGTTGCTAGAGTAATAGGTTTAGGATATCCAGGAGGACCAAAAGTTGATAAGTTAGCAAAAGAAGGAAAAGAACAAATTGATTTACCTAAATCACATTTTGATAATGGAAATGAATTAGATTTTAGTTTTAGTGGAATAAAAACTGCAGTAATTAATTTATATCATAAAAATCCAAATATAAACAAAGCAGATTTATGTGCAAGTTTTGAAAAAGTAGTTACAGAAGAATTATTAAATAATACAATCAAAGCAACTAAAAAACTAAAAATTGACAAAATTGCATTAGCAGGAGGAGTTTCAGCTAATAGTTATATAAGAAGTAAATTTTTAGAACTAAGAAATAATGGATATGAAATATATTATCCAAATTTAGAATTTTGTACTGATAATGCAGCAATGATTGCAGTAGCTGGATATTATTGCATGTGTAGCAAAATAAAACAAAATTTGGGTACAAATTTTAATTATGATGAACTCAATTCAAAAATGAATAATATAAAAGAAAATTTAGAATTAAATGCTGTACCAAACTTAAAAATAGGGGAAAGGATTTAAATAATGTCTGTATATGTTATAGGTGATTTACACTTGTCATTCGGTACAAATAAGCCAATGAATATATTTGGAGAAAATTGGGAAAATCATGCAGAAAAAATAAAGAATAATTGGAATAAAAAAGTTAAAGAAACAGATACAATAATTTTGTTAGGTGATTTTTCATGGGCAATGAGCATAAAAGATACCATTGAAGACTTTAAATATTTAAGTAAATTGAAAGGAAAAAAAATATTATTAAAAGGTAACCATGATTATTGGTGGACAACAGTTACAAATATGAAAAAATTTTTAAAGAATAATGATTTTGACAACATAGATTTTTTATTTAATAATAGCTTCATAATAGAAGATAAAGCTTATGTAGGAACAAGAGGTTGGTCAATTACAGATACAGATAATGAAAAAATGCATAATAGAGAGAAAATAAGATTAGAAATATCTTTAAAAAGTGCAAAAGAAAAATATCCAAATAAGGATATTATAGCTTGTATGCACTATCCACCTCTTACAGAACAAAAAACCGAAACAGAATATACAAGAATCATGGAAGAATACAGAGTGAAAAAATGCTACTATGGTCATTTACATGGAATATCACATAAAGAAGCTGTAGAAGGAAAAATCAATAATATAGAATATAAATTAGTAAGTTCAGACTATTTGAAATTTGATCTGCTAAAAGTAGAATAATCATATAAATTTACATAAATTAAATATTTAGTATTGCAAAATTTGACAAATGTGATATAATATATAAGCAAAAATCAAGTAAAGCATGAAAGGATTGAAATCAATGAATGTAAAGGTTGAAAAAACAGAAAAAAATAATGAAGTAAAATTAAGCTTCCAAATAGAGGCTGAGAAATTTGAAGAAGCTATTAAAAAAGTATTTGTGAAAAATGCTAAGTATTTTAGTATACCAGGTTTTAGAAAAGGAAAAGCACCATTAAATATTGTTGAAAAACATTATGGTTCCGCAATTTTTTATGAAGATGCTTTTAATGAATTGGTACCAGAAATATACGAAAATGCAGTAAAAGAGAATAATCTAGAAGTAGTTAGCAGACCAGATATAGATATTACTCAAATGGAAAAAGGAAAAGACTTAATATTTACAGCAATTGTTCAAACAAAGCCAGATGTTAAATTAGGAAAATATAAAGGTATAGAAATAAAGAAAATAGAGTATAATGTTTCTAATGAAGATATAGAACATGAATTAGAGCATATGGCAGAAAGAAACTCAAGATTGATTAATGTTACAGATAGACCAGTAGAAGATGGAGATACAGTAATTATAGATTTTGATGGAAGTGTAGATGGAGTTCATTTTGAAGGTGGAAAAGCGGAAAATTATGAATTAAAAATAGGAAGTAACACATTTATACCAGGATTTGAAGAACAACTTAAGGGAATGAAAATTGATGAAGAGAAAGATATAAAAGTTCAATTTCCAAAAGAATATTTTAGCAAGGATTTGGCAGGAAAGGATGCTATATTTGCTATAAAATTGCATGAAATAAAGAAAACAGAATTACCAAAAATAGATGATGAATTTGCTAAAGATGTTAGCGAATTTGATACTATTGAAGAATTGAAAAAAAGTATAAAAGATAAATTGGAAAAAGAAAATGAGCATAGAGCAAAGCATGAAAAAGAAGAAGAAGTAATAAATAAGGTATGTGAAAAATCAGAAGTAGATATTCCTTCAGGAATGATTGAATTAGAAGTAGATAATATGATAAATGATTTAGAAAATAGATTAAAATATCAAGGATTTAATTTAGACAAATATTTAGAAATGATGGGAAAAACTGAAGGTGATATGAGAAAAGAGTTAGCAGAAGAAGCAAAAAAGAATATAAAAACTAGATTAGTATTGGAATCAATAATAAAAGCAGAAAAAATGAAAGCAGATCCTGTAAAAGTAGAAGAAAAAATAGAGGAAATGGCTAAAGCATATAATAAAGAAAAAGATGAATTAATGAAAAATGAAAGTTTAAAAGAACATATTGAAAATAGTATAAATACAGAAGAAGTAGTAAAATTTTTAGTAGAAAATGCAAAAACAAAATAAATAATATATGTTATAAAGTTAGGGGTGAAATTTCTTTATTTTAGAAAACAAGAATTTTCTATAAAATAATTACCACTAACTTTTAGTATTTTATAAAAAATAGGTAAATTTTAGAAATTAAATAAAATATTAAAAATAGGGAGGAAATATAAAATGTTAGAGAAAAATAGTTTAGTACCATATGTTATTGAACAAACTGCAAAAGGTGAAAGGTCATATGACATTTTTTCAAGATTATTAAAAGACAGAATAATATTTTTAGGAGAAGATGTAAATCAAACATCAGCAAGTTTAGTAATAGCACAATTATTATTTTTAGAATCAGAAGATCCAGATAAAGAAATTTGTTTATATATTAATAGCCCGGGTGGTTCAATTACAGATGGAATGGGAATAGTTGACACTATGAATTATATAAAATGTCCAGTTTCTACTTTTTGTATTGGAATGGCAGCTAGTATGGGAGCTGTATTATTAGCAGCAGGAGAAAAAGGAAAAAGATTTGCAACTCCAAATGCAGAGATTTTAATACATCAACCATTGATTGGTGGTGGAGGACTTTCAGGTCAAACTACTGAAATAAAGATACATGCAGACCACATGGTAAAAACAAGAGAAAAATTAAATAAATTTTTGAGTGATAGAACAGGTCAACCTTTAGATATTATAAATAGAGATACAGAAAGAGATAATTATATGACGGCACAAGAAGCTCTAAAATATGGATTGATTGATGGAATATTAGATAAAAGAAATTAAAAAATAGGATTAATAAAAAAAGTTGTGCCTTGAGAGAGGAATGAGATGAAATATGGTGAATAAAGAAAGAAATATAAAATGTTCGTTTTGTGGGAGACCACAGTCGGCAGTAGGAAGAGTTATTGCAGGACCAGGAGTGTTTATTTGTAATGAATGTATAAAATTATGTAATAGTATTTTAGAAGAAGATGAGTATGATGAATATGATGAATCTTATACAATAAAATCAAAACAAAATAAGGAGCTTCCAAAACCAGCAGAAATAAAAGAAATATTAGATGAATATGTAATAGGTCAAGATGAAGCTAAAAAAACATTATCTGTAGCAGTGTATAATCATTATAAAAGAATAAATAATATAGAACAAGACAAGAAAGATGATGTGGAAATTCAAAAAAGCAATGTATTATTATTAGGTCCAACTGGATGTGGAAAAACATTATTGGCTCAGACATTAGCAAAAATTTTAAAAGTACCATTTGCAATAGCTGATGCTACTACATTGACAGAAGCAGGATATGTAGGAGAAGATGTAGAAAACGTATTACTAAAATTAATTCAAGCTGCAGATTATGATATAGAAAAAGCTGAAAGAGGAATTATATATATAGATGAGATAGATAAAATTTCAAGAAAATCTGAAAATCCATCTATAACAAGAGATGTTAGTGGTGAGGGAGTACAACAGGCATTATTAAAAATAGTAGAAGGAACTGTAGCATCTGTACCACCACAAGGCGGAAGGAAACATCCACACCAAGAGTTAATTCAAATAAATACCGAAAATATATTATTTATTTGTGGAGGAGCATTTGAAGGATTAGAAAAAATAATAAGTAATAGAGTAGGAAAAAAGTCTATTGGTTTTGGAGCAGAAGTTAACAGTAATAAGCAATTAGAGAAATCAAAAGCATTTGAGCAATTGTTGCCTCAAGATTTATTAAGATTTGGGTTAATACCAGAGTTTGTCGGAAGGCTACCAATAATAGTAACATTGGAAGAACTAGATAAAAAAGCACTAATAGATATAGTAACAAAACCTAAAAATGCATTAGTTAAGCAATATCAAAAATTAGTAAAATTAGATAATGTAGAATTAGAATTTGAACCAAATGCTTTGGAAACTATAGTAGATAAAGCAATTGAAAGAAAAACTGGTGCAAGAGGATTACGTTCTATAATAGAAGATATAATGAGAGATATAATGTTTGATATACCTTCAAATCCTCTAATAGAAAAGTGCATTGTAACAAAAGAAACAGTTTTAGATAAAAAACCTCCGAAACTTGTTTTAAGGGATGCTAATGAGTTAAATAAAAAAAGAGAAAAAACAAAGAAAGTAGAAGTAAAAACAAAAAATGAAACAGCATAAATAGTATGAAAAGTAATAATAAATTTGAATTTAAGTAGATAATTATAATTAATTGTCTACTTAATTGAATTTATAAAAGAAAGGATGAAAAATTATTTTAAATCGAAAGAAATTTATAGAAACTTATAAGGTGAGTAAACCTATAACTCCATATGAAGATGCAATAAAGAAATCAATAATATTATATAACAATCCAGAATTTGAAAGGATTGCTGATGAATTTACAATGGATATGTATGTATATGTAAAAGAAAAATTTCCTGGAATACAAGCAGAAGTTGTTCAAAGAAAGAAATCAATAAAAAGTATATATGGAAAAATATTAAATAAAGAATTAGAAAGGCTTTCAAAGGGAATATATCTTGGAGTATTGGATTTAGAAAATAATGAAGAATATTTTAAAACATTAATAAGTAAGAGAATGAGAAAAGTTGAAAAATTTGAAGATAAAAAAATAGAAAGAATAATAAATAATTTTTTCTCTGATAATATAATAAATACAAAAACATTAGAAGAATTAAAACTTGTATTAGAAAATGAAGAAATAGATGAAGAAACAAAGAAAATTTTGTATAGAGTATTAATAGCGAAAATTAGAGAATCTAATAGGCAAAATAGAGAACAAGAAATTAAACAATTGGAAAAAGAAAGTTATGATATCTATAAAATAAAGAAGAGAAGTATTGCACAAAAAGAAAAAGCAATAAAAGATGGAAGATATAGCACATTTGAACAGGAATTATTTAATGCTGAAGAATTTTTGACATTAAGAGATATATATGGAATGAAATGTGTAATAAATGTAATATCAGATAATTTTGAATGGCAAGAAGAACCATTAAAAACCATGTTACAAGATAGGTTATCAGCTAAAACTTTAGGAGATGATGTAAGATTTAAAGAATTAGATAATGAGGTAAAAATAATATTATCAAAAATAATAGCAGCCAAGGTGTCAACTGATCAAGAATTTATGGATAAACATGGATTAATACATATGGAAGATAAAAGAAAGTCACATAATAAACCAAATGGTTATAGAGCAGAACATTTATCATATTTATGTAAAGATAATACATCATATAGATTTGAATGGCAACTTAAGTCAGATTATTGTGATATGGTTGCACATGATGGGACTGCAGCACATACACAACGTAGTGGAAAGAAAAGAGTTTTACCAAAGAACAATCCTAACAATCCAAATTTTGATAAAGAAATTAAATTTATGATACCAAAATATAAGGTTGTACAAGAAACTGGAAGATTATATAGATGTTCTGACTTAGAAAACTTTATTTATTATTTTCAAAAAAATATTAGTGAACAGCCGGAATATTATGATGAAATCATGGATTCAAAACAATATGGAAATGATTTTGGATATAGTTATGAAGTAAAATGATAAAAGTGGAATTGTTTCACTTTATCTTTATCATATATTAGGAAAAGTCAATATGACTTTTCCTAATATATGATATCTATTTTATACAATAGGAAAGGAAACTTTCCTATTGTATAAAATAGATATGCTCTAACAGTTGCACACAATTTTGACTTCGTAAAATTGGCTTAGGAACAAATTTACTAAAAGCTAAAGATAAAAGTTAAAAATAGTATAATTATAAAGCTTTCAACTTATTATTTTAATCTTATTATGGCATGAGTGATAGATTCATCTACATTTTTTATTACTATATAATGATATTCATTATCAAATGAGTATTTACATTTAATAGTTTCGCCTAACTTAATTTCTTTTTTGTAATAAACATCTATATCATGAAAATTATTATTGTAATATATTTCCTCAGGTAATGCTTCATATGCAATATCAATATAGCAGATATTATGCATATGTTTATTTATGTCTATGTCTCGTCTTAATACAGTGTATATGAATTCAGAAATGTACGAACTAGGTTCTTGTAATTTAAAATTAATTTCTTCGCTAAATACATTTCTATTGTATTCAGGTTTATATTTTTCTATTATTTCTGGAGTTACTTTAGTTAATTTCATTAAATTAATATTCATAAGTACCCATTTAGAAGTTGCAATTGCAACTAACTCATTATTAGAATTATATATTTCATAATCACGATATGAATAAATTCGTTCTGTTTTCCTAGACCAAGTTTTTATATGTAATTGATCCTTATATATAGGTCTTTTATAAATTTTTAATTTCCAGTTTAGTAAGATCCAAGAAACACCAGTAGATGCAATGTTATTTAAACCATAACCTGCTTCATCAGAATGCATTGCACCAATATCTTCAAGAAATCCTAAAATTGTACTATCTGTTACTTTATTAGAAATTCCGACGTCTCTAAGCCCTATATTAAAATTATGTTCAAAAATAGCCATATTTACACATCCTTTTTATTTAATTGATTCAATATTTTTTTCCATTAAGAAATATATTTCTGGAAATGATTTTTTTGCATTTACTATGTTTAGATCTTTTCCGCCTACAAATGCATGAGTAGTAGTTCCAATATTAATTAATTCTCCATTTTTTAATACTTCATAATAAAATTCTATTCTAGCAGGTGTTAATTTAGAAATTCTTGCTGTTACATCAAGGGTATCATCATAACAAGCAGGATGAATATATTTACAATTTAATCCAACTAATGGAGTCATTAATCCTATTTTTTCCATATCTTTATAAGAAAAACCTAACTCTTTACTTAAATTTGTACGGGCTAGCTCATACCAAATTGGATAAACAGAATGATGAACTATTCCCATTTGGTCAGTTTCTGCATAACGAACATTGACTTTTGTTGTAGATATCATTTTTTTCACTCCTATCTATTAAAACATTAAGAATTATATCACTTTGAAAGATAAAATTCAATAAATATATTGTAACAAAATGAGTAAATTTTAAATAATATATGTAAAATATCTTGTTTTGAAAGAAAAGTTATAGTAAAATAAAAAAGAAAATACTTATTTAGGAGGGACATTATGCAAAATATAAAAGTAAATTTAGATAAATGTAAAATATCTGAGAAGGATATAATGAAATATACAGATGATGTAAAAGGAATACATCAATGGCTACATAAAAATAAGGATAGAGAAGATAATTTTTTAGGTTGGCTTGATTTACCAAATAGTTATGATAAAAAAGAATTTGATAAAATAAAAAAATGTGCAGAAAAAATAAGAAAAGAATCAGATATTTTTATTGTAATAGGTATAGGTGGTTCATATTTAGGAGCAAGAGCAGTTATTGAAGCATTGTCAAATAATTTTTATAATATGAGATCAAAAATAGATAGAAATTCACCGCAAATATTATTTGTTGGAAACAATTTGAATCCAGATTATGTAAATGATATTATAGATTTAATAGGTGATAAAGATGTAAGTTTAAATGTTATATCAAAGTCAGGTACAACTACAGAGCCAGCAATAGCATTTAGAATATTTAGAGAAATTATGGAAACAAAATATGGTATAAAAGAAGCTAGTAAAAGAATATATGTAACTACTGATAAGAAAAAAGGAGCTTTAATACAAATTGCAAAACAGGAGAAATATACAACATTTGTTATACCAAATAATATAGGTGGAAGATATTCTGTACTTACACCAGTAGGATTATTACCTATTGCAGTATCAGGAGTCGATATAGATAAATTAATGGAAGGGGCAAAGTTCGCTTGTGAAAAATACTCAGATAATAATTTGAAATATAATGAATGTTATAAATATGCAGTATTGAGAAATATTTTATATGGTAAGGATAAATTTATAGAGATATTAGTATCATATGAACCAAAAATGCATTATATGATAGAATGGTGGAAACAACTTTTTGCAGAGAGTGAGGGAAAACACGGAAAAGGTATTTATCCGACAGGAGCAGAGTTTACAACAGATTTGCATTCATTAGGACAATATATTCAAGAAGGACGTAGAATGATGTTTGAAACAGTTATTGATATACAAAAATATAAAACAGATATAATATTAAAAGAAGAAGAAGGAGATTTAGATGAACTAAATTATTTGAAAGGAAAAGGATTATCATATGTAAATAGAAAAGCGATGGAAGGAACTATAGAAGCACATTTTGAAGGAGGAGTACCAAATATATTAATTCAATTAGATGAACTAAATGAAGAAACAATTGGACATATGATATATTTCTTTGAAAAGGCTTGTGCAATGTCTGGCAAAATATTACAAATAAATCCTTTTGATCAACCTGGAGTTGAAAAGTACAAAACAAATATGTTTAAATTATTAGAAAAACCAGGATATAAATCAAATTAATACAACAAAATAAGTTTCACATACTTTTAGCCAATAGAGTTAAAAAAGTATTGTAAAAATAGAAAGAATAAGTATATAATAATTAAAAGTTGTAGGGAAAAGGATAATAGAAAATAAACAAAAGGAGAACGAAAGAAATGAGAGGATACAGACATGGGAAGTATGTATGTATGGATACCAAGATATGCATATGCAATAACAAGTAATTACCATAATGGAGGAAATGGAATATCAGGAACAATAAAAATAGCATTTTTAGATGGAACAAAAACATATAATATAGGAAGTGAAGTAACATATAAATATCAAGGAAATAGTGAAAGAGTAAAATTAACTAATAAAACAGGAGAGAGCAATTGGAATGAGCATCCAGCATTTAAATTTGGAGGAACAATATTAAGTGGAATATGGGTCGCAAAATTTGAAGCGAGTAGAAGTGATGCAGGAACGGACAAGGATTCTATGGGAACAAGCTCAACAATAAAAATACAACCAAATGTAACTTCTTGGAGAGATGAAAATATTGGAGATATATTTACATATTGTCAAAATATGAATAGCAGTAGCAAAGCAAGCATATATGGAATAAGTACAAATAAAAATATAATAGATCCACATTTGATTAAAAATATAGAATGGGGAGCAGTAGCATATTTAACACAAAGCAGTTATGGAAGAAACGGAAAAGAACCTTACATAAACAATTCGTCAGATTTTATTACAGGAAATTCAGGGGGAAGTACGAGTGCAAGTACAAGTAGTGGAGCAAGATATAGATATACAACACCAAATGGACAAAAAGCAAGCACAACAGGAAATGTCTCTGGAATATACGATATGAGTGGTGGATCTTTAGAGTATGTAGCATGTTATGTAAATAATGGAGATAGTAGCTTAACAGAAAATGCGAATTCTTTGTTGAATGCAAATTCAAAATATAAGGATGTATACATTATGGGAAGTGGAAATAGCTCATCAAGCAATTACGATGCAAACAGAAACATATATGGAGATGCTATATATGAAACTTCTAAATCATATGAAGATAATAATGGCTGGTTTTATGATAGGGCAAGATACTTTAATTCGGCTAATCCATTTTTAATGCGTGGAGGATATATAAGTTATGGATCTAATGCAGGAATATTTTCTTTTTATATATCTTCAGGTATAAATGCAACTAGTAACTCATTTAGACCTGTTTTGACTGTATTATAATGTCAATTATAATGGTGATTTTTGATAATTTGCTCCAAAATTTCTTGACAAATGAGGAAAAGAGTGTATAATATATGTAGTAAACATAAATGAGACAGAGTAAAATAAAGGTTATCTATAAGAGAAAGTTAGTCATTGGCTGTAAGCTAACTAGAAAAACGTATTTGAAAAACTACCTCATTGTTTTCCTAAATGGACGTGTAAACTGCGTTATAGGTTAAATTAATGAAGATAAAAATTAGGGTGGAACCGTGCTATATAGGCACCCCTAAGCATATGTAAAATGATGCTTAGGGGTGTCATTTTATACAATAGGAAAGTTATCCTTTCATATTGTATAAAAGTCGCTATGCTCTAACAGTTGCACACAATTTTGACTTCGTAAAATTGGCTTAGGAACAAATTTACTAAAAAGCTAACGAGGAAAGATAAAATTAATATAAATTTTAAGGCTTTCCGATTTGTTCTAAAAATTTAGAGGAGGTTTTTTTATGAATATTGAATTGAAAGATGGTTCAAAATTAGAAGTTGAAAAAGGAACTAGTATTTTAGAACTTGCAAAACAGATAAGCGAAGGATTAGCAAGAAACGCAATGGCAGGTAAAGTAAACGGAATAGTAAAAGATTTGAGATATAAACTAGAAGAAGATTGTAAAGTGGAAATTTTAACTTTTGATGATTTAGATGGCAAAAAAGCTTATTGGCACACAACATCACATATTATGGCACAAGCTATTAAAAGAATTTATGGGAAAGATATAAAATTAACAATAGGTCCAGCAATAGATAAAGGATTTTATTATGATTTTGATGTTAAAGAAAATATTTCATCAGATGATTTTGAAAAGATAGAGATAGAAATGAAAAAAATAATTAAAGAAGATTTACCTATTGAAAGATATACTCTTGAAAAGAGTGAAGCAATAAAATTTATGAAAGATTTAGGTGAAGATTATAAAGTAGAGCTAATAGAAGAATTACCAGAAGGAGAGGAAATTTCATTTTATAAACAAGGTGAATTTACAGATCTTTGTGCAGGACCTCATTTGATGAGTACAGGGAAAGTAAAAGCAGTAAAAATACTTTCATCATCTGGTGCTTATTGGAGGGGTGATGAGCATAATAAAATGTTACAAAGATTTTATGGAATCTCTTTTCCAAAAACCAGTGAATTAGAAAATTATTTAAATATGTTAGAAGAAGCGAAAAAAAGAGATCATAAAAAATTGGGAAAAGAATTGGAATTATTTATGATAGCTCCAGAAGGACCTGGTTTTCCATTCTTTTTACCAAAAGGAATGGTATTAAGAAATATATTAGAGGAATTTTGGAGACATATTCATAGAAAAAATGGATATGTAGAAATAAAAACACCAATGATATTAAATGAAGAATTATGGCATCGTTCAGGTCATTGGGATCATTATAAAGAAAACATGTATACAACAAAAATTGATGATGTAGATTATGGAATAAAACCAATGAACTGTCCAGGAGGCATGCTTGTATATAAAAGCAAAATGCGTTCATATAAAGATTTACCAATAAGGGCAGGAGAATTGGGATTAGTTCATAGACATGAAAAATCAGGAGAACTGAATGGATTATTTAGAGTAAGATGTTTTACCCAAGATGATGCACATATATTCTGCTTACCAGAACAAATAGAATCTGAGATAGCAGGAATTATGAATCTTGTAGATAAAGTGTATAAGATTTTTGATTTTGAATATACAGTCGAGCTGTCTACTAGACCAGATGATTCAATGGGATCTGATGAACAATGGAATATGGCAGAGGATGCACTAAAAAAAGTATTGAAGGATATGAATGTATCATATGTTATTAATGAAGGTGATGGAGCTTTTTATGGACCTAAAATAGATTTTCATATTAAAGATTCTATAGGACGTGAATGGCAGTGTGGAACAATACAATTAGATTTCCAAATGCCAGAAAGATTTGATTTAACATATATAGGTGAAGATGGAGAAAAACATAGACCTGTTATGTTACACAGGGTTATTTTTGGAAGTATAGAAAGATTTATAGGAGTATTGATAGAAAACTATGCAGGTGCTTTTCCAGTATGGATTGCACCAGTACAGGTAAAAATACTAAATATTACAGATGCTCAGTTTGAATATGCAGAAGAAATAAAAAGAAAAATGGAAAACGCAAATATTCGTGTAGAATTTGATAATAGCAATGAAAAGATAGGATATAAAATAAGAAAAGCTCAACTAGAAAAAATTCCATATATGGTAGTTATAGGTGAAAAAGAGAAAGAAAACAATACATTATCTATACGTTCAAGAAAAGATGGGGACATTGGAACAATGAATATAGATCAATTTATATCATTAGTAAATTCGGAAGTGGCAGAAATATTAAAGAGAATATAAGGTATTATATAAACAAAGGGTTCTTGATATTAAGAATCCTTTGTAAAATTATTATTTACACTTTTCAAAATAAGAAAAATAATGTACAATAATAAGTAAAGTTTATTATAAAAGAAGGTGTAATATTGAATAAAGAATGGAAAGTAAAAGAAAAAGATGAAGAAAAGATATCAGAAATGGTAAAAGAATATAATATATCACCAATATTAGCAGATTGCTTAATAAAGAGAAATATTGTACAAGAAAATGATATAAGAAAATTTTTAAGTCCTACAAGAAATGATTTCTATAATTCTTTTTTAATGCCAGATATGGAAAAGGCAGTAAATAGAATACTGACTGCAATAAAAAATAATGAAAAAACAATAATTTATGGAGACTATGATGTAGATGGAATTACTAGTATTACTGTTTTAAAAAATTTTTTAAAAGATAGAAATTTTAATGTAGATTATTATATACCTAATAGGTTAGAAGAAGGATATGGATTGAATAACAATGCTATAAAAAAGATTGCTGATAATGGATATACATTAATGATTACTGTAGATTGTGGAATAACAGCCATAGAAGAAGTTAATTATGCAAAAAGTCTTGGGATTGATACTATAGTTACAGATCACCATGAACCAATAGAAGAGTTGCCTAATGCAATCGGTGTAGTAGATGCAAAAAGAAAGGATAGTATATATCCATTTAGAGAATTAGCTGGAGTTGGAGTTACATTTAAATTCATACAGGCAATAAGTAAAAAAATGAATTTAAAAGAAGAAGAGTATTTGAAATATTTAGATATAGTTTGTATTGGAACTATTTCAGATATAGTTCCTCTAGTTGATGAAAATAGAGTTATTGCAAAATTAGGATTAATGCTTGTAAAACAAACAAAAAACATAGGATTGAAAACATTAATAGCTTCAATAGGATATAAAGAAATAAATTCTACAGCAGTATCATTTGGCATAGCTCCTAGAGTAAATGCATCTGGAAGAATGGGAGAAGCGGAAGAGGCACTAAAACTATTTTTAACTAGTGATAGTAAAGAAGCTCAAAATATAACTCATAAGTTAAATCAATATAATCAAGAAAGACAAGAAACTGAAAAGAAAATTTTTGACGAAGCAAGAGAAATAATAGAAAAAGAAGAGGAAAAGAATTTTATTATTGTAGGTAAAGAAGGCTGGCATCATGGAGTAATAGGTATAGTAGCTTCGAAAGTTACAGAAATGTATTTTAAACCTAGTATACTAGTATGTTTTGAAGGTGAAGAAGCAAAAGGGTCTGGTAGAAGCATACCAGGATTTGATTTACACGAAGCTTTAGTAAATTGTAGTACATATTTAGAAAAATTTGGTGGACATAGTATGGCAATTGGTTTAAGCTTTAAGAAAAAGAATTTTGAAAAAATAAAAAAACAATTGCAAGACTATGTACAAGAAGTCGATATAAGTGGTATAATACCTATTATTGAGTTAGAATCAGAAGTATCACTAAAAGGAATAAGTATTGAAGATGTAAAATCAATATACAAATTAGAACCTTTTGGAGAAGCAAATAAAATGCCAATATTTTTATTTAAAAATTTAAAAATAGATTCTATAAGGTCTTTATCTGAAGGGAAACATTTAAAATTAACTTTAAAGTCAGACAAATATATAATAAATGCAATAGGTTTTAATATTGGTAAGTTAGTTAATGAATATGTTATAGGAGATAAAGTAGAAATTGCAGGAGTTCTTGAAATAAATGAATTTAATGGAATGGAAAATATACAGATAAATATAAAAGATATACGAAAAGCTTTACAATAAGGAGGGGATATAATGTCTGAAGTAGCTAATATGAAAATAGAAGATGTAATTGCAAAATTAAAAAAGAATAAAAGAAGACCAGATGTAAAATTTATTATGAAAGTATATGATTTTGCAAAAAGTCAACATGATGGACAACTTCGCAAATCTGGAGAGCCATATATAATACATCCAGTTCAAGTTGCATATATATTGGCAGATATTGGATTAGATGATAGTACAATTTGTGCAGCTTTGTTACATGATGTTTTAGAAGATACAGAAATAACAAAAGAGCAATTAACAAATGAATTTGGTGAAGAAATTGCAGAAATGGTAGATGGAGTAACTAAATTAGGAAAGTTGAATTATACAAGTGCAGAAGAAGTTCAAGTAGAAAATTACAGAAAAATGTTTTTGGCTATGGGAAGAGATATAAGGGTTATATTAATAAAATTAGCTGACAGATTACATAATATGAGAACTCTTAAATTTTTGAAAAGGGATAGACAATTAGCAAATGCAAGGGAAACTATGGATTTATATGCTCCACTTGCAAATAGATTAGGTGTTTATTCATTAAAATGGGAACTTGAAGATTTAGCTTTTAAATATTTATATCCAGAAGAATACAGAGAGATTGTAGAAGGAATAGATAAAAAGAGAGAAGAAAGATTAGAATTTATTAATAATATAATGGACGAAATAAGAGCTTCGTTAAAAAAGCAAAAAATAGAAGCAGAAGTAACAGGTAGAGCAAAACATTTATATAGTATATATAGAAAAATGCAAAGAGATAATAAAAGCTTAGATCAAATATATGATTTGTTTGCTTTAAGAATCCTTGTAAATTCTGTAAAAGATTGTTATGCAGCATTAGGTGTAGTACATGATTTATATAATCCTATGCCAGGAAGGTTTAAAGATTACATAGCAGTTCCAAAGCCTAATATGTATCAATCTTTGCATAATACTTTAATAGGACCAAAAGGTACTCCATTTGAAGTACAAATACGTACATGGGATATGCATAGAATTGCCGAGTATGGAATAGCAGCACATTGGGCATATAAAGAAGCAAGCTTTTTTAGTGGTAAAAAGGCAAATGTAGAAGTAAGTGGGGATAAACTAGCATGGCTTAGAGAATCTTTAGAATGGCAAAAAGATATGCAAGATCCACAAGAATTTTTAAACAATTTAAAAAGAGAACTTTTTGAAGATGAAGTATATGTGTTTACTCCAAAAGGACAAATAAAAGTTTTACCTAGAGGAGCAACTCCTATTGATTTTGCATATAGTATACATGCAGAAATAGGTCATCATATGGTTGGATGCAAAATTAACAGTAAAATGATGCCTATAATAACTACCTTAAAAAATGGAGACATAGTTGAAATTGTAACATCAGATAATTCAAAAGGACCAAGTAGGGATTGGCTTAAATTTATTAAAAGTAGTTCTGCAAGAAATAAGATAATGCAATGGTTTAAAAAGAATGAAAGATCAGAAAACATAGTAAAAGGAAAAGAATTAGTAGAAAGAGAAATAAAGAGAATAGGAATAGATCATGCGGAATTATTTAAGCCAGAATATATAAATCCTGCACTAGAAAGATATAAATATGCAAGTTTAGATGATATGTATGCAAGTATTGGATTTGGAGCAAATTCGGCAACTAAAATAATTTCAAGAATGTTAGAAGAATATAGAAAAGTACACAAAGAAGAAAATATAGAGCAAAAAATAGAGCAATTAAAAGAAAAAGAGAAAAATAAAGTATCTGTTGGAAATTGTGGAATAATAGTTAAAGGTATAGATAATTGCTTGGTAAAATTGTCTAAATGTTGTAATCCTGTTCCAGGTGATGAAATAATAGGTTATATTACAAGAGGAAGAGGAGTTAGTGTACATAGAAAAGATTGTAAAAATATTAATGATTTAGTTTCTGAGGAAAATAGAATAATAGATGTATCATGGGCATGTTCAAAACAAGTAGCTTATAATGTGGATATAGAAATATTTGCAAATGATAGACAAGGATTGTTAGCAGATATTATAAATGTTATTCAAAATTCAAAAACAAAACTTATTGCTGTTTCTTCTAGAGCTAACAAAGAAAAGGTAGCAATTACAGAGATTACTGTAGAAGTAGAAAATTTAGATAAATTAAATAAGTTATCTAAAGAATTAAGAAAAATAGATAGTGTATATGAAGTAAACAGAAAGAAATAAATAAATTAATTATAAGTTATAATGGAGGTTTTATAAATGATACTAAAGAGATTACAATTAAATACTTTATTAAATGATCCAACAAATTGTTATATTGTACAAGATGAAGAGACAAAAGAAACAATGGTCATTGATCCAGGAGGAGAGCCAAATAGAATAATAGATATGTTAGATATATTAAATGCAAAACTAAAGTATATATATTTAACACATTGCCATGGTGATCATATAGGAGGAGTAAAAGAATTAAAAACTAAAAAAGGTGGAACTATTTTAATTCATAGAATAGATGCAGAAGGATTAGCTAATCAAAATATAACTTTAACAGATTATATAGGAATGGAGCATGTAGAATTAGAAGCAGATTCGAGAATAGATGATGGTGATTTAATACATATTGGAAATTTAGAATTTAAGGTGATACATACACCAGGACATACTAAGGGAGGAACATCTTTATATTGTGAAAAAGAAAAAATGATTTTTACAGGTGATACAATATTTAGGGGAACATGGGGAAGAACAGACTTACCAACAGGAAGTTTTTCTGATATAATAAATTCTATAACAGAAAAAATAATAGTGTTGCCAGAAGATACAATTATATATCCTGGTCATGGGAAAAGTACAATGATAAAAGAAGAAAAAAATATATATATTAATCTTCAGCCTAGAGAAGGTTAAAAAGTGTATAAATTCATTAATGAGGAGGTGAAATAAAATATGGATAATAAAATAGTAACTCCAAGAACTTTACCTGGATTTATGGAATTATTACCTAAAGAACAAATTTTATTTAATCAGATAGAAGATAAAATAAGAAAATCATATGAAAAATATGGATTTTTACCAATTGATACTCCAATAATAGAACATTCAGAAGTATTGCTTGCAAAAGCTGGTGGAGAAACTGAAAAACAAATATATGCATTTGAAAAAGGAGATACAAATTTAGCACTAAGATTTGATTTAACAGTTCCTCTAGCAAAATATGTGGCAAATTATTATGATAAATTATCATTCCCTTTTAGAAGATACCAAATAGGAAAAGTGTATAGAGGAGAGAAGCCACAAAAAGGGAGATTTAGAGAATTTTATCAATGTGATATAGATATAATTGGAGATGGAGAATTAAGTATTATAAATGATGCAGAAATTCCAAGTGTAATATATAATATATTTAAAGAATTGGGCTTAGGTGATTTTACAATAAGAATAAATAATAGAAAGATATTAAACGGATTGTTTTCAAAAATTGGTGAAAAAGAAAAATCTGTACATATTATGCGTATAATAGATAAAATAGACAAAATAGGAAGAGAAGCAGTTAAAGAAGAAATTGAAAAATTAGGTATTAATTCAAAAGAAATAATGGATTTTATATCAATAGAAGGAAATAACGACGAAAAATTATACAAGTTAGAGAAAATAAATATTGATAATGATATTTTAAAAAAAGGGATAGAAGAACTAAAAGAAGTTGTTAAATATATTAGACTTTTTGGAATACCAGAAGAAAATTTTAAAATAGATTTAACAATTGCTAGAGGACTAGATTACTATACAGGAACAGTATATGAAACTTTTTTGAATGAATATAAAGAATTAGGAAGTGTTTGTTCTGGAGGAAGATATGAAAACTTAGCAGAAAATTATATTAATAGAAAATTACCAGGAGTAGGTGTTTCAATTGGTTTAACCAGATTATTTTATAAGCTAAATGAGTTAAATATCTTAAATGTAGAACAAAATTCTATAGCCAAAGCATTAGTACTATCAATGGACGATGATAACAAAAGAGCAATAGAAGTAGGAACAATTTTAAGAAAACAAGGAATAAATGTACAAATATATATGGAAAATAAAAAAAGTAAAGCAAAATTTAAGTATGCAGATAAAATGAATATACCATATGCAATTATAATTGGAGAAGAAGAAAAGAATACAGGAAAAGTATCTCTAAAAAATATGGAAACCGGAGAACAAGAAATACTAGAAATAGATCAAGTAATATTAAAACTAAAAAAATAGTAATAATTCTTGGAGTACAAGCATATATTTATTATATGGAAGTTTGTACCTAAGAAGGAATGTGATTTATTATGGTAAAATTAGCTGTATGGAATAAAAAAGAATTATTAAAATATCTAGTAAAAATAACAATCATTTTATTATGTATTGTAGGAGTTACTAGATATTTTTTTGATAAAAATAACAAAAGGTTATTTGAACAATCAGATAATCAAAGTAAGTCTCAAGAAGTTGAAAAAAATTATAAAAAAATAGAGAAAAACGGAAAAACAGATTTATTATTATCAATATTAGATAAAACAATTCCAAGCATAAAAGATGTAAACGAAGATGATTATATGGAAAACGAAAATTCAAAAGGATTAGAACCTCTAAAAATGATATTAAATTCACAATTAGGTATGTTGGGAACATTGGAGGAGAAAAAACAGAATGAGAAAGAGATGCAAGAAAATAATATAGCAAATGAAGAACAAATAGAAGAAGAACAAGTGCAACATGCAGAAACAAATTTACAAACAGAAGTATTAGAAAATAATGTACCTACTAGTTATACCAATGAATATAATGGTGTATTTATAAAAAATGGAACAGATTATGGATTGACAACAGAAATGCTTACACCAGATATAACATTAGATAATAAAAATATAATATTATTTCATACTCATACATGTGAAAGTTATACTCCTACAGAAAAATATAATTATACTCAATCAGGAAATTTTAGAACAATTGATTTAAATTTTTCAGTAGCAAGAGTAGGTACAGAATTAGAAAAACAATTGAAATCATATAATTATAATGTAATACATGATATGACTTATCATGATTATCCAGCATATAATGGTTCATATGATAGAAGTATGCAGACTGTAGAAAATATATTAAAATCAACTAGTGCAGATATAATAATAGATTTACATAGAGATGCTATTGCAGATAGTACATACGCACCTACTGTAAAAATAGGTGAAGAATATGCATCACAATTAATGTTTGTTATAGGAACAGATGGTGGAGGATTGGAACATGAAAATTGGGTACAAAATTTAAAGTTTGCTGTAAAAATACAAGAAAAAGCGAATGAATTATATCCAGGATTGTTTAAACCAATAGTATTACGAAATTCAAGGTATAATCAGCAATTAGGAAAAGCAGCTTGCATTATTGAGGTTGGAGCAACAGGAAATACATTAGAACAAAGTATGACTAGTATGAAATACTTAGCAAAAGTAATTAATGAAGTAGTAAAATAAAAGTACAAGATTAGAGATATTATTAAAAAAGTAGTATTTTATAATTTTAAAATACTACTTTTTAGTGGTATTCAGCAATATTTGTTCTACAATAGGAAAGTTATCCTTTCCTATTGTAGAAAAGTCGCTACGCTCTAACGACTGCACACAATTTTGACTTCGTAAAATTGGCTTAGGAACAAATTTACTAAAAAGCCAACGAGGAAAGATAAAATTAGTATAAATTTTAAGGCTTTCCGATTTGTTCTTATTCTGGTACTATTGGATCAATTATATCATATTTCCTTTGATAATCTTTTGTTTCAGAATTTTCTAATATTACTTCAGATTTATTTTTTCGTAAAAATTCAACGATATTATATAAATCTATCCAAATTTGATTAACACCATCTTTTTGAGATTCATCAAAAATCAATTCTAGCCCAAAATGTAAATGAGGAACATTAATATTGTTTACATCTTCTTTGCTACTATAACCAGTCATTCCGAGATATCCAATAACATCTCCTGCTTTTACAATTTTTCCTTCATACATGTCACTAGCATATGGATGACCTTTACGTAAATGTGCATAATAATAATATCTTTTTTTGTCAAAACTACGTATTCCAATTCTCCATCCACCATATTGATTCCAACCGAGAGCTTCAACAATTCCAGATTCTACTGCTATTATTGGTGTTCCTATACTACCCATTAAATCATTACCTAAATGTCTACGCTTATATCCGTATGAACGAGAAGAACCAAAATCGTTATAATGGCTGAAACTATAATTCTTAGCAATTGGAGAAAAAGCTTTTATTCCATATTTTTTTTCAAATGATATGTTTCCATTTGCATCAGATACTTGTATTTCATATTCTCCAATAAATTCTTTTAAAACAGAATTATATGCTTCATAATAATAAGAGTAATTTTTTAAATCTTTGGTAATAGATTCCATTGTTTCACCATTTTTTAATTTGTTTACTAATACATCTAAATCAGAAGACTTAAATTTATTTAAATCACCTCCATATTTACAAGCGAGATATGCAATAAGTTCAACCCAATTGTATTTTATTTCTTCATTATTTACATGTGATGAAATATCTAATTTTGATGTTTTATCTAAAATATCATATTCTGCTGTAAATTCAAACCATTTTATGTAATCTTTATTTTCTCCTTCTACTGCAAATATATTATACATTATTACTGCAAGTGCAATTATTATAATGAAAGAAATAAATCCTATCATAAAAAAACGTTTATTAACTTTTAAAATCAAACACATACACCTCTTTATAGGAAAGTTCCTATATAATAAATATGATAAAATAATAAAAATATTCTAGATGTAAAGATGGTACAAAAATTACTGTTTTATCCTGCAAATTTACGGTTTTTTCTTGATTTTATATGTAACATAATATATAATAATAAAAGGTAAGATAAAAAGTTGGGAATTGGCAATATTAACCAACTATAATTCTTTTAAGGAAGGATTGATATAAAATATGGGATTCTTTGATAAATTAAAGCAAGGTTTAAATAAAACTAGAACATCCTTTAATGAAAAAATGAATCAAGTTTTTAGTAATTTTAGAAAAGTTGATGAAGAATTGTTAGAAGAATTAGAGGAAGTACTTATATTATCAGATGTTGGAGTAGAAACTTCAACTAAGATTATAGATAAATTAAGACAAAAGATAAAATTAGAGAAAATCGAAAATGTAGATGAAGTAAAAGAAGCATTAAAACAAGAAATACAAGAAATATTAGATAAAGAAGATAGTAATTTAAAATTATATACAAAACCATCAGTAATATTGATTGTTGGAGTAAATGGAGTCGGAAAAACAACATCAATAGGAAAAATAGCTAACAATTTAGTTAAATCAGGGAAAAAAGTAGTGGTAGCTGCAGCTGATACATTTAGAGCAGCAGCAGTAGAACAGCTTGATATATGGGCAAAAAGAGCAAACTGCGACATAGTAAAAAAAACAGAAGGATCAGATCCTGCTTCAGTTGTATTTGATGCTATAAAATATGTAAAAGAAAAGAAATCAGATGTATTGATATGTGATACAGCAGGAAGATTGCATAATAAAAAATATCTAATGGATGAATTATTCAAAATAAATAAAGTAATAGACAGAGAGTTGCCAGATGCATCAAAAGAAATATTAATTGTTTTAGATGCATCAACAGGTCAAAACGCTATTGAGCAAGTTTCAGCATTTAAACAAACAGCGCCAATAACAGGAATAGTATTAACTAAACTAGATGGGACTGCAAAAGGTGGCGTAACTATAGGAATAGTAGAAGAAAATCATATTCCTATAAAATTTATAGGAGTGGGCGAAAAAATAGACGATATGCAAGTATTCAATAGTAGAGATTTTGTTAATGCAATAATAGAATAGGGTATTACATTTGTTTACCTTAAGAAAGGATTGATAAAAGTGGAAAAAGATACAAGTAGGATAAAACAAGAGAAAAAAATAAATAAAAGAACAATTATTGTTCTTGCTTTCTTAATTTTAGTTGCAATTATATTCTATGTAGTAGCAAGAGGAAATTATTTAGAAATAAAAGAAGTAGGAGAAGAATTTGTAGATGTATATTGGAAACAAGGTAAACAAATGACAATAACAATATTAATAAATTTTGCATTTATATTTTTATTTATATATCAAGCAAATAGAAATATAAGAAAAGGATTAAAACCTTTTTTTGATGAAGAAAAAAGAGAAATGCCAAAACTTCCAAACAAATCTATTGCCTTAATAGGAGCGGCAGTTGTAAGTATATTAACAAGTAGCATTATTTTAGAAAAAGCTAATTTATGTTTTAATAGTGCTAGTTTTGAAATAAATGATTTTATTTTTAATATAGATATAGGATATTTTATTTTTATAGAGCCTTTTATAAAGCTTATATTTACTTATATGATAGGGATTTTAGCTGGACTTTTGATATATAAAATAATATATTTTATTATTGTTTTTAATGTTTACTTTGATGGAATCAATAGACAAACATTAAAAGATAGTAATATCATTAAACAAGCATGTAATAGTATAATGTTAATAGTAATTTTAATAGCAATATTAACATTTGTAGGAGCACAAAATGTAGGTACACAAAAATTCTTAACTCTAAAAAATAATGATACAAATTATTCTTTATATGGTGCAGGAATTAAAGATGTTACTATTAAATTATGGGGATATAGGATTTTAGCTGTTATAATGATTTATTCTGCATATAGAGCAATAAAAGCATTTAAACAAGGAAAAACAAAAAAAATAATTACATCTATATTATTAGTACCAGAATATCTAATTATATTATTTATAACAATAGTTGGATTTCAAACTATATTTGTAGAAGGAAATGAATTGGATAAAGAAAAACAATATATAGCAGAAAATATAAAATCTACAAAATCTGCATATGGAATAAATATAGAAGAAGTTAATTTGGAATATTCTGGGACAATAATTTCAGAAGAAATAAATCAAAATTCAAAAACAATCGAAAATATACCAATTACAAATGAAAGCATAGTTCTTAAAGATTTAAATGCATTACAAACAAATAAAGGATATTATTCTTATCAAAACACTGTAATAGGAGAATATAATATTGATGGAAACGAACAAACAGTTTATATTTCACCAAGGGAAATAATAAGCAGTGATAATACAAGAACATATAATAATAAAACATATGAATATACACATGGATATGGAACAATTATAACATCAGCAACAAAAACTAATACAAGTGGTACATTACAAATTTTACAAAAAAGTTTTGAAAATAAAAATCAAGCTATAAATATTGAAGAACCAAGAATATATTTTGGTTTATTAACAAATGGAACAGTAGTTACAAATAGTAAAGATAAAAAAGAATTTGATTATCCAATAAATGAAACAACAAATGCAGAAAATATATATGATGGTAAAGCAGGATTAAAGTTAAATTTCCTAGATAGACTAATTTTAGCAATAAAGGAAAAAGATATAAAGCTTGCTTTATCTGGAAATGTAACTAACGAGAGTAAAATTTTAACAAATAGAAATGTAATAGAAAGAGCTAAAACAGTTATGCCATACTTTGTATATGATGAGAATCCTTATATGGTTATAACAGACGAAGGAAGATTAGTATGGGTACTAGATGCATATACAATGTCAAATAATTATCCATATTCACAAAAAACATCAATTGTAGTAAATAATACTAAAACAGAAATTAATTATATTAGAAATTCTGTAAAAGTTATAATAGATGCATATGATGGCTCAATGAAATTCTATATAACAGATAGAACAGATCCTATTGCTATGGCATATTACAATATGTATACAGAAGCTTTTGTAAACAAGGATGAAGAAATACCAGAAGACATACAAAAACATTTGATATATCCTAAATACTTATATAATATACAAGCTCAAATGATAAATAGATATCATAATGTGCAACCAGATGTATTATATAGAAATGATGATATATGGGATATTGCTACTCATACTACAGGAAGTACAACATCAAAAACAGGAACAAAACTAGAAGCATATTATACAAAATTAAAACCAGGAGACAAAGAAGAACAATTAGGATTAGTATTGCCATACACTCCATATGAAAAGCAAAACATAATATCTTATTTAGTAGGAAATTATGATGGAGATAGTAAAGGAAAGCTAACTTTATATAAATTTCCAAATGATAGTAATATATTAGGACCAATGCAATTGGATACGCAATTAGAACAAGATGAAACAATTTCTAATGAATTAGAAAGTTTAAATGTAAGTGGTGCTAAATTAACTAAAACTATGGTAATAGTCCCAATAGAAAATACATTATTGTATGTAGAACCAATATATCAGCAATATACAAATGAAGTAGATGCTACTCCAGTATTGAAAAAAGTTATAGTAGCATCAGGTACTAAAGTAGCGATAGGAAATGATTTAAAAGAAGCATTACAAAATTTAGTCTCAAAATATGCAGTAGATATAGAAATAGAGAATACAGATAATATAGACGATTTAGTTTCAGCAATTATAAAAGCAAATAAAAACTTAGAAAACTCAAGTAGCAATAATGATTGGGAAATGATAGGAAAAGATATGGAAAAATTACAAGGACTTATAAATAAATTAGAAGAACTTGTAGAAGAGCAAGAAAAAGACGAGATAAATGAAATAGAAGAAAACGTTATTGTAAATAGTACAAATACTATAGATAATATAATAGATTAATAGTAAGGTAGGGGAAGAAAATTTAGGTTCTTCCTCTTAATGATTTCTTTCTACAATTTCAATAATATCATATATATATTGACCTATGATAGGAATATTTAATGTTACAATTTTTTGTAAAATGATTAAAGTAATTGCTGTGATAATTGTAAATCCAATACCAAAGCCAAATCCTTTTGAAATGCCAGAAATAAAATTACGAAATAGCAACTTTTTAGGATTACCAAGGAGATCTGCCAATTCAACAATTTTATCTCTTGATAATAAATAATTTAAGTTTATAATGTTTTTTAATAATATTTTTTCAAAAATTTTTTTCTTAAACATAATCATACCTCAAGTTTCTTTTACTATTAGAATACCTAAAATAAAAATAAATATAACATTTTTTATATTTAATAAGAAAATTATATTTCTAAAAAAGAAAAATAGAAAAAGTATTGCAAAAATAGTAGGAATAAGTATATAATATAAGTAACTCACTAAAGAGCATAGAGTATAGAAAAATACAGAATAAAGTGAGTACCCAAAGTCCTAGAAGAAAAAAAATAAAAAAGTATTAAGTATATACATTTATGTAAAAAAGTGGGTAAAAAATGAATAAAAAAATAAAAAAAGAGAATACTAGAAACAAAAGAATAAAAAAGAAAGGAGAAAGTATATGAAGGAGAATAAATATCTAGGGCAAAGCGGTATAACACTAATAGCCTTAGCGGTAACAATAATAGTATTAATAATATTAGCATTGGTAACAATAGATGCAACAATAGGTGAAAATGGATTATTTAAAAAAGCACAAGAAATGCAAGATTATTTGAAAAATGCA
>CALXJJ010000016.1 GCA_944388605.1 uncultured Clostridia bacterium | reverse complement strand
TTTTGAGGTATGGAATATTTGATATTCTGTACCTCTATTTTTTTTACTTAAAAATTCATGGAAAGGTTTTGTATTGAAAAGTAATGATTTGTATAATTATGCTAGGAGGTGATAATATGCCAGATTTAGAGAATTTTCAGAAAGTAGAAAGAACTACCTTGACAATGGAAGAAGTAGCTGAATATTTAGGGATTTCTTATTGGTTAGTGGGACAACTAGTGAGAAAAAATGAGTTACCTCATTTCAGAGTGGGTGGGAGAATCTTATTCAGAAAAAAAGTTATTGATAATTTTATGGAAGAACAAGAAAGATTAGCTTTTAATAAGCTAGAATCTAAATAATATTATTTTTATATCAAAATTGGGGAATATGATATAAAATGACAATAATATTATTTTAATTAAGTGAAAAAGTAATTTGGTGAAATTTGAAAAAAGAGAAAATGCCAGTATGAAATATTGTACTGGTATTATTTATAATATGTTGAGAAAAAAATAAATATGTGTTATAAATAATAAATGATAAGGAGCGTTTATGGAAAAATTTGACTGGATAAATAGCATTTACAAATATTTTCTCATTTTAGATAAAATAAATAAGCAATTTAAAATTCTAATAAGGACTATGGAACATGAAAAAATCGAAGAACACTTTTTTTATCTTTCTATAGAATTATTAAGATTGATTCCTTTTACTGAAAACAAAAAAGATAATACTATATTTTTAAATTTAAAAGATGGAGTTCTTCTGCTAAAAGACAATATTAGTTATTTAGAAGATAGTTTACAAAAAATATTGCAAGATAATTCTAAAACTTTTATTAAAATAAAAAAGATTAGGAATAAATATGAACATGAACCTCACAATGTAAATAGTGCTTTTTCAACAGGTCATTCTTCTTTTAGCGCTATGGGATTTTATTGCAGAAACCAGTTAGTTTCTCTAGATACAATGGAACTAACCTATATTATTTATGACTTAAATAAACTATTTGATAAAATAGAAAAGATGATTAATAAAATTGAGTTTGAAAATAGAGATGATTTAAATCAATTTAATAAATTATATATTGAAAAAATAAAAAAGATACAAATAATAAATTATAATAAAGGATATACGAGAATCCCGAGAAGATATTATTCATACCAGTAAAACTACTGGTTTTTTTATTAAATTATAGTGGAATTATTGAGAAAAAAGTCGTTTTGTGATATAAAATATAATAGAAATTTTATATCAAAACAAGGAGAGATGTTATATGATAAATCAAGTTCATCCATACAAAATATCACAAATATTTGAAATTGGAAGTAAAACAATATATAAAATACCAAAATATCAAAGAGAATATACTTGGGGAGTAAATGAATGGAATCAATTATTTGATGATATTGTGAGTAACGAAGAAGGATATTTTTTAGGATCTTATATATGTGTAAGTACGAGAACAATGGGAACTCCTGAACTAGAACTTATTGATGGTCAGCAAAGATTTACAACAATCTCTATTTTGTTATCTGCTATTTATTCAAGATTAAATAAAAATCGAGAGAAGCTAGATGAAGATGAGATTTCTACATTGATAAATATAAAGAAAGAACTAACATATAATGTGGAAAAAGGTATATATAAGCCAAAACTACTTTTACAAGTACAAAATTCTAATTTAGATGATTATTTAAGTTTACTTTATGAAAATGAAATTATCTCAGATAAAATAAAGAAACCTAATAATGCGGGAAATAGAAGGATTTATAAAGCCTTTAAATATTTTAATAAATGCATAGATGAATATATAAATGAGAATTTACATGAAAATAACAACGAAATATCATTATTATTAGATTTAAAAGATAAATTTAATGAAGCTATCATAGTAGGAATTGAAGTAGATTCTCACAAAGATGCATATATGTTATTCGAGTCTTTGAATAATAGAGGAATACCTCTTTCAGCAGTAGATTTGATAAAAAATACACTTATTTCATTGTCTGAAAGTAGTAATAAATCAGATGAATGTTATGAAGAATGGAAAACAGCACTTGGATACTTAACGGATGAGTATAGTACACAAGAAAGGTTTTTTAGACAATATTATAATGCATTTAGAGAAGAACTAAACCAGCCATTTATAGGAGATAATCCGACAAAGAAATATCCATTAGCTTATTTGGCAACGAGAACAACTTTACTAGATATATATGAAAAATTGATTAAAAATGATTTTAATAGTTTTTTAGAAAACTTAGTAAAAGAAGCTAAAATTTATTCAATTATAATAAATAATTCTGATGAAGATAGAATATACAAAGATAAACTATTAGATTTAGAGAGGATACAAGGAGCTCCTTCATATATTTTGCTATTATACATATTAACAGAACAAAAAAGATTAAACATATCTGATGAACAAATATTATATTTAGTTAATTTATTAATTAAATTTTTTGTAAGAAGAAATATAACAGATATACCTAATACTAGAAATCTTAACAAAATTTTTATGGATATAATAGAAAATATTAAAAAAATGCAAGGAGAAGAAGTATGTACATACATAAAGAATAATTTGAGAGAAGTTTCAGCAAGTGATGAATTATTTGAGCAAAAATTAAGAGGAAATTTATATGATGAAAATCCAGAGGCAACAAGATTTATTCTTTGCTCTATTGAGGCATTGCATCAAACAAAAGAAATTTATACAGACTTATGGAGTAGAGATAATAGTAATAAATATATTTGGACTATTGAGCATATATTCCCTGAAGGTCAAAATATTCCTCAATCATGGGTTGATATGATTGCTAATGGAGATAAAAACAAAGCAAATGAATATCTTCAAAACTATGTTCATACTTTAGGAAACTTAACTATTACTGGATACAATCAAAATTTAAGCAATATGTCTTTCATAGACAAAAGAGATAGAGTTAATAAAGAAGGAAAAAATATTGGTTATAAAAATGGCTTATTCTTAAATGAAGATGTTGTGAATGAAGATAATTGGACTATTGATAAAATAGAAAAACGAACTAAAAAAATGGTTAATATTTTAATAAATTTATATAAAATGTAATATGGGGGAAATATGAGTACAAATTTATCTAAAATAAAAAGAGATAAAATGTTAGAAACAATAAGTAAAATAAAAGAAAATATAGAAGATGATGAAACATTAAAAAATTTGTCTTTGATTGAGTATGAATTAACTAAAAAGAAATATGGGCTTGTATGGGAAGAACATGAGGAAAATGTTGATATACAATTAGAAACAAATATCCCTACATTTGAAGAAATAAAAGAGAATAATATAGTTACAAGCGAAGATAAAGAATATAATTTTTTATTAGAAGGAGATAACTTACATAGTTTATATTTATTAGAAAAAACACATAAAGGAAGAATAGATGTTATATATATTGATCCACCATATAATACTGGAGCAAATGATTTTATATATGATGATAAAAGAATTGATTTAGAGGATGGATATAGACATTCAAAATGGATATCATTTATTTATAAGAGATTAGAAATTGCAAAAAGATTACTTTCAAAGGATGGAATAATTTTTATCTCAATAGATGATAATGAACAAGCACAATTAAGATTATTATGTGATGAAATTTTTGGAGAAGAAAACTTTGTTGGAAATATAGTGTGGGAAAAAAGAACTAAATGTCAAAACACAAAAACTGCTAAATATATGCTACAGTCAAAAACAGAGTCAATTTTTGTTTACAAAAATAAAAATGAAAAATATGAATTTTGTCTAACTTATGAATCAGAAAGAGAATATCCTTCTATTGATGAAAATGGGAAAAAGTATAGACTTGAAAAATTAGGAGAAATGTCTGCTTCAGGAATGAGAGGAAGGGAAACAATGATATTTCCTATTGAAGGTATAATGCCAAAAGAAGGAAATCAATGGAAGTTTGGAAAAGATACGATAGAGAGGTATAGAGAAAGAAATGATTTAATAATAAAAAATAATAAAGTTTATTTTAGAATTAGACCAGAAGATGAAGAAGCTAAAATGAAACCTTTTTGGTCTTTATTATTAAAAGATATAGGAACGGCAGAATCTGCTAAAACTGAGCTTAATAATATTTTAGGAACAAAAGAACATGGATTTGAAACTATTAAGCCGGTTAAATTGATTAAGGATTTAATATTCCATGTTATAGGCGACAAAAAGGATGCGATTATTTTAGATTTTTTTGCAGGAAGTGGGACTACTGCTCAGGCAGTATTAGAACTTAATAAAGAAGATAATGGAAATAGAAAATTTATTATTTGTACGAATAATGAAAATAATATTTGCCGAGATATAACATTAAATAGATTAAAAAAAGTAATAAACGGATACGACAAAATCAAAGGAATCTCTGCAAATGTAAAATATTATAAAACAACATATATACCTAAAAAAAATACAGAGGAAGAAAATATACAAGAAAACTTATTATTAAATATAAGAAATCTAATACAACTAGAAAATGGTATTTCTATTGATGATAAAAAAATAAAAGTTATATTGGATGAAGAAAGTATAGATGACTTCAGTATAAATAAAAAAGCAGTAGAAGAGTGTGAAAAATTATATATTTCATCAGATATATTGCTTACTGCAAAACAAGTGAAAATTTTTAAAGATAACAATATTGAAGTGTTTATTATTCCTGAATATTATTTTGATGAAGAAATTAAGGAGGTTCAATAATGCAAGGAATTGAATTAAAAGAGTTTCAAATAGATTGTGTAAATAAAGTATTAGATGCTACAACTGTTGGAAAAAAGAGAGAAGTTCTAGTTCAAGCACCTACTGGAAGTGGGAAAACAATTATATTATTGGACTATATAGAAGAATATATTGAGGAAAATAAAAATACAATATTTGTTTGGCTAACACCACGGAAAAGGAGATTTGGAAGAGCAAAGTAGAGAAAAAATGACTAAGTATCTTCCTAGTTTAACTTCAAAAAACATATCAGATGTCTTATTAAGTGGGTTTGAAGCAGGAGATACAGCATTTATAAATTGGGAAACTATTACTAAAAAAGGAAATACTGCATTAAAGGAAGCAGAAAGAAAAAATCTTTTTGAAAGAATTGATGAAGCGTATAACAGAGGATATAATTTTATTGTAATTGTTGATGAAGAACATCTAAACAAGACAGTAAAAGCAGAGGCAATAATTAACTATTTAAAACCTAATTATATAGTTAGAGTTTCTGCTACAACTAAGAAAAACAAAGAAGCAGAATTTATACAAATTGATGAATTAGATGTAATTAATGAAGGTCTTATAACTAGAGCATTATACATAAATGAAAATGTTGAAAATAATACAAAATTAGAAAATGAACATGAATATTTATTAGATTTAGCTTTAGAAAAGCAAAAGGCTATTAGAAAAGAGTATAAAAATAACAATATTAGTGTAAATCCTTTAATTATAATACAAGTGCCAAGTAAATCAGATGAATTAATTGAACAAATAGAAAAATTATTAGATAATAAAGGATATTCGTATAAAAATAAAACGGTTGCAATATGGTTAGCAGATAGAAAAGAAAATATTGAAAATATATCTGAAAATGAAGCAGAACCTATAATTCTAATAATGAAACAAGCTATCTCAACAGGTTGGGATTGTCCAAGAGCAAAAATACTGGTTAAATTAAGAGATAATATGAGCGAGGATTTTGAAACTCAAACTATTGGTAGAATTAGGAGAATGCCACAAGCACATCATTATGATAATAATTTATTGGATAATTGTTATTTATATACCTTTGATGAAAAATATGAAGAAACAATAAAACAAGAACTAGGAAATAATGCACAAGATGTAAAAATTGTATTTTTAAAAGATGAATATAAAAAATTTACTTTAACAAAACAAGTTAAAAATAATGATTTTGATGGATTTGATGATAGAGAAACATTTAGAATAATACAAAATTATTTTATAAAAAAATACAAGTTGACTTCAAACAAAACAAACAACAAAACTATTTTAGAGGCAGAAGGATATATATTTGGAGATACAATAGAAAATAGTATTGTCCAAGACAAAATAATAAAAATTGATTCTAATGAAATATCTAATGCAAACACCATAAAAGTTAAATCTATAGTAAATACGAGCAAAAATGGTATTGATTTAAGACATTCAATAGGTGTTATTAGTTCTAAAATAGGTATGAAATACGATAAAACAAGAGTTGTACTTGAAAGAATGTTTTTAAAGAGAAAACTGTTTACAAAGAAATTTATAAATTTGTCTTTAGTTGAGTTTTATGCTTTTGTAATAAATAATGAATACAAATTAAAATATGACTTCTTAGAAGCAGTATCACAAGAAGCAAGGCAAACTGCTATTAAATCAGAATCGATTAATGAAGTACCCTTTAAAATTCCAGAAATGGATATGATAAAATATGATTCTAATATGAAGGATACCCTTATTTATGAGAAAAATGTTTATAAAGATTATCCTAATAGTACAACAAAATTTCACTGCGAGAGAATGTTTGAGAAATATTGCAATGACTCTAATAAAGTAAAATGGTTTTATAAAAACGGAGAACATTCAATGGAGTATTTCTCTATAATATATGTTGATGCAGTGGGTAAGAAGTGGGCATTTTATCCAGATTATATTTTACAAGATGTTAATGGTAACACTTGGATTATAGAAACAAAAGGTGGAGAAAATACTAAAGGCAAATCAAAAAATATTGATATAAAAGTAGAAAACAAATTTGCAGTCTTAAAAGGTTATGCTGAAAAGCATAATCTAAAATGGGGATTTGTAAGAGATTACGATAAAAATGATTCATTGTATTTTTGCAATACAGAATATACAGAAGATATGAGTAAAGAGAATTGGATTAATTTGAAAGAAATATTGTAGTACAAAAGAAGAGTAGAATGTGATAGACATTCTACTTTTCTGATTTAAAGGAGAGTAAGATGGAAGAAAAAACGAATTATGAAGTACTGACTCCTAATAATATGGTTGAAAACAAGGCAGAAGATGCTTTGAAATTTGCATTAGATAATGAAAAAGTAAAAAATATTGCAATAACAGGTCAATATTCTTCAGGAAAATCAAGTATAATACAATCATATTTTAGTAAGTATGTTAATAAAAACGATTATTTGAACATATCATTAGCAACATTTGAAAAGAAAGAAAACGAAACAGAGCTTATTCAAGAATCAAGTTCGTTAGAAAAAGTAATAATAGAAAAATTATATTATTCAATTTTAAATAAATATGATTTGCAAAGAGATATTATAAGTTCCTTAATAACAATATTTTTTGTTGCATTTATTAATGCAGGAATATATTTGTTTAATATGGAATCAATAAATAATAGTATAGTTAACAATTTTTGGACAACATTAATATTTATTGGATTAGAAATAATATGTTTAACTACTGTAATAGGATGCTCAATATCTTATGTGATAAATTTACAGAAAATAAAGTTAAAACTTGGGGATGTAGAAGTAGAAGTAAATCAAAAAGGTGATAATAAAGAAACAAATCGAAATTTATTGAATGAAGAGATAGAATTTATTGTTAAGACTATGAATATTGCAAAATACAAGTATATTATATTTGAAGACCTAGATAGATTTCAAAATCCTAAGATATTTGAGAGGTTGAGAGATTTAAATATTACTTTAAATGCGACATTAAAACAAAAAGTAAAATTCTTGTATGCAATAAAAGATGAAATATTTATTGCTGATAATAGAACTAAGTTTTTTGATTTTATTATACCAGTTGTACCTTATGTATCTTATGAAAACTCAGGAGAAGAGCTATTAAAAATAGTAAAAAAACATCAATTGGATAATGAACTTTCAGAGGATTTTATTTTAGATATTTCATTATATGTATCTGATATAAGAATATTAAAGAATACAGTTAATGAATATATAGTATATAAGAAATCACTTGATAAAAAAATTTATGATTATGAAAAATTATTTTCAATTTTATTATATAAAAATACTTGCTCAGAAGATTTTGCTAAATTACAAAAAAAACAAGGAGAAATATATAATTGCTTTTTGAAAAAAGAAGAGAGAATAAATGAATACATAGGAAAAAACAGAGAAAAAATAAAAGAGAAAAATAATGAATACAATGAAATTGAAAAAAATTTAATATCAAAAAATCAATTTGAAAAATTAGCAATTTATATGATCAAAAGTGGAGTTAATAATGATAATAGAGTAACTTTAGAAAATGAAAAAGGTCAGACATTAACTATCAAATATAAAATGGATACAGAAAATATTTTAGAAGAATTTATTTTTGCTGAAGAAACTATAATAGAATATGTATATGCTGGTAGTTGGAAGAAAGAAAAATTAATAGATTTCTATAAATCAAAGTGCCCTGAATTTTTACAACAATATGAAGATTTTAAAAAGGGTATTGAAGAAGCAAAAGAAAAGATTAATACTGAAATAGAAGAAATAAAGAAAGAAATTGATAAAGCAAAAGATTATCCATTAAGTGAATTATTGCAAAAAAATAAAGATGTTGTAAAATTAAATTTAGGAGATTATAGCGACTTAATAAGATATTTGTTAAGTAATGGTTATATAGATGAAAATTATA
Source organism: uncultured Clostridia bacterium (assembly GCA_944388605.1). GTDB lineage: Bacteria > Bacillota > Clostridia > TANB77 > CAG-508 > CALXJJ01. The sequence continues at coordinate 24,888 of CALXJJ010000016.1, read as the reverse complement.
ATATATTTATAAATAAGTTCCATGAAGGAAGTATAACAGAGAATGATTATAATTTTATAATGGCTGTTAAGAATAGAAAAGAAACGGACTATAATCAAAAAATAGATAATGGAATCAAGATAATAAAAAGATTAAAAGATGTAGATTTTAAGAAGGAAGAAATAATAAATATAAATATATTGGATATATTACTTGAAAAATCAGAGTTTGTAAAGAAAAAAGATATTTATTTTCAGACATTAATAAAATCAAATAGATATATGGAATTTGTTAAAGATTGTATTTGCAATTCAGTTGAATTTAAACATAAAAGAGAAATGATTATAAATTTATGCAATATAGATAAAGATATATTGAAAAAGATAGAAGAAGAAAAAATTGAAATGAAATATAAGAATATAATAATAGAAAAAATAATAATAGAGATAAAAATTTCAGAATTAAAATCATTAGCTAATATAGATAAAATGATAGAATATATTGAGAAAAACAATCTATTAAAAAATACAAAATTGGAGAGTATCAGGGAAAAATTATTAGAATTTGATTTTAAATTTTATAACACAGCTGAATTCAGAGATAATTTAGAATTATATAATTATATTATTGAGAATAATAGATATCAAATAAATTATGATAATATATTGGATATTCTTTTAAATAGTAAAAAAGATAATAAAAAGGATATAGAAGAAAGAAATTATGAACAAATAGCAACAAATGTAAAACTAAAATCATATATTGATAGCGAAATACAATTATATATAAACAATGTATATAGCAAGTTATCTAAAAAACAAAATAATTCAATATATTTAACTAAAGAATTATTAAATAATCCCTTAATTAAGTTAGAAGAAAAGCAGATTATAATTGAAAAAGAAATTAATCCAATAGATAATATATCAGAAATAGAAGATAGCAGTTTATGGAAAGATATATTTAATAATAATTTAATAGAAATAAAATGGGATAATATAAATGTATATTATGATAAATTTGGAATAGATTTAACTTTGGTAAAATTATTTAATGATAAAGAAAAAAATATATACATATTATCAAATAATATCATAATTGAAGAGGAAAGTAGTACAGAATTTATTAAAGATTTGTTAGTTTCGAATGAATTAAATGAAGATACATATTCTTTGATTTTAAATAAAAGTAAATATAAATTGTATAATGTTGAAATAAATAATTTAAGAAAAGACAGATTATTAAAATTGATAAATAATAAGAGAATAGTATTTGAAAGTAAAATGATAGAGAATATAAAAAATTATTCTACAGAAATGTTTATAGCATTTATTAAGAATAATTACAGTAATATGCATAAAGAAATTGATAATAAAAATATTATATTTACTTTAGGGGAGATAGAAGAAATATTAAAGTCGGATCTGACGACAGCTATTAAAAGTAAATCTTTAGATATGATCAATGACGAGAGAATCGAAGAAGTAACAAAAGAGTTATCTCAAAAGATAGGAGTGTTTGTAATTGAAAACAATTTAAAAGAAAAACTTAATGCAACTTTATTGCTAAAGGTAATATCAGATATACAAAATATTGATATAAAATTAAAATTACTAAATTTGAATTTTAAAGTATTAAACGAAGAAAATCTTAAAGATTATTTATCTGAATTAGGGGAAAATTATTCTAAAATAATAATTGATAGGACAAGACCAAGGTTTGAAGATTCCGAATCAATAAAATTATTATTAGAAAATATTAAAAGTCTAGGATATAATATAAATTATAATTGCGAAAATGGTTCGATTATCTTAACAAACACTATAAGATAAAGAACAAATATATTTTGTTTTAGTATAAAAATAATTGATTTTTATAAAGTAAAAAATATATGAAAAGTAAAATAACACTTTTCGTATATTTTTTTGACTTTTTTACACAATTCGACAAATTTTGCGAAAAAAATATGATAAAATCCATAAAACAAATGAAAAAATCCTTAAACTACCAAAGATAGAACAAAAAATAGAAAGTTTGGGGATGAAATGGATATATCTAAAATAATATTTAATTATAAAAATAAAATTAAAAGCATATAAGTAACTTATAACAAGCTATTTGTGTGCTTTTTTTAGTTATTATAATATCCAATAAAATACTACACTAAGTTATAAAAATTCTAATGAAAAATAATGAAAAGTTTATGTATGTTAGTGTAGCATTGGGCATTAATATATAAAACTCAAACTACACAAAAGGAGTGTAGTTTGTGAGATCCGTTAAATTAATTATATATAGAGCACTAATTATAGAGGTTAAATTTATTTTTAATAATAAATTAGACCTCTTTTTTCTTTATGTAGGATTAGTTAATTGCAGGTCTCCACCTCACATTCAATTCAAAAACGAATTGAATGGAGGAAAAAATGAAAAAGTATTCAAAAATTAAGAGAGAAATAATAGATACATATATTGTTTTTAGTAATAGTGATAATAGTAAAAATATTATTGTATTTAAAGATGGAAACGGAAAATCACGAATTATTAGAGCAAATAAAACATTAAGAAATGAATATAAGAGAAGAAAAAGTGAAGAAAACTCACAAAATATTAAATTTAGTAGGTATATAGAACATTCAGAACTAACAGATATTTCATTAAATAAGAGATCTATAAATAAAGAAATTAGTTTAGAGGAACAAGTTATTTCAAATTTGGAATCAGAAAGAATAATAAAAGAAATTTGGAAATTACCTACACCACAAAATAGAAGAGTTTATATGTATATAGTGGATGAATTTTCATATACAAAAATAGCTAAAATAGAAAACAGAGCTATTCCTACAATAAAGGAAAGTATAGATCGAGGATTAGAAAATTTAAGAAAAAAATTGAAAAAATTTAATGTGTAGCCCTAAAAAATTATGTGTTAACTGAAAAAACAAGTGAGAAGAGATAAATCTTCTTACTTGTCTTTTTTTAAGCAGATAGCACATTGACAATTAAATATATTAGTTACAAGACTTTAGCTAATATAGGTAGCTCCAAGAAGGCGAAAGTTAATTTAAGTTAAATAGCGACTATAATGAGGGAAAAAGTAAACGATGGTAAGTTTATAAGGCGAAGAACTATATTAGTGGGATAATGATACTTCGGCTTGGCTTAACATTGGTTGAGAAGTCGCTCGGTGGAAACGGAGAGGTTGAAATACCTATGTGAAGATACCAATTCACTTGTAACTAATCAAAAGTTTATAAGTGAAAGGATCTGATAAAAATGAAATTAAATAATGTAAAAACAGTAACTAAAAAACAAGCAAAAGCTTATGCAATTATAGCATTAAATACTTTAGGCACAGCACCAAATGAATTAGATGTAAAGTCATTATATGAAGAAATAGAATGTGTAATGAAGTTGTATTCTCCAAGAGAGGCAGTAGAAAAAGCAGAACGAATATTAGCAAAAGGAGGAATAGCTATATGGAAGAAAAAATAGGAATAAATATAAAGGAAGCTTCAGAAATATTAGGTATTAGTAAACAACTTATGACAGAATTAACAAAACTAAAAGATTTTCCTTGCATAAAATTTGAAAGAAGAATCGTGATAAACAAGCCTATGATGATTGAATGGTTTAATAAAAATTCAGGAAGAATTATTGTTTAAGGTTTGGTCTTAAAAATATAAAGGATTTATAATAGATGATGATTAACAATATTAAATTGTCATTATTATAAATCCCTTTTTTATGGGAGGAAGATAATGAGTAAAAATAGTAGTAGTAAAGTTTCAAGAAGGATTAAAGGAGAAGGCACAATAAGAAAAAGAGGAAATGGCTATGAAGGGAGGGTTACTGTAAATGTAAATGGAAAAAGTAAACAAATTTCTGTATATGGTAAAACTCAAAGAATTGTTATACAAAAAATGCAAGAATTAAGAAGGCAGAAAGATGATAATTATTTTATTGATAACAATAATATTACTCTTGAAGAATGGATAAAAGAATGGATGAAAGTTTATAAAAAACCGTATGTTTCTCCAAGGACATTTCAAGGATATGTAGAAAAATCAAAGACAATAATAGAGCATTTAGGTAATATGCAGTTACAAAAAATTGAGTTGTATCATTTACAAAAATTTATAAGTGAATTACAAAAAGAAGGTAAATCTCCTAAATCATTAAGGCATTATACAAGTATTTTAAAAATGTGTTTTGATGATGCGATTATGTGTAGACTTATGATAATGAATCCAACAAAAAAATTAAAGTTGCCAACAATGAGAAGAAAAGAATTAAAAATTATGACAAAAGAAGAACAACAAGTCTTTGAAGGATTTATGAAAGAACACATAATGGGAATAGCTTATATTGTATTAGTAAATACAGGTTTAAGAGCAGGAGAATTAAGTGGACTCACTTGGAAAGATATTGATTTTGATAATAAAGCTTTATATGTAAGACGAGGAGTGCAAAAAATTACAACTTATGATGATGATTTTAATAAGATAAAAAGAGAAAGAAAAATAACAGATGTAAAAACAGAAAACAGTTATAGAGTAGTACCAATGTTAGATAAAGTGGTAAGGATACTAAAAGAATATAAAGAACAAAAAATAAAAGAAAGTGAAGAACTTGCAGAACTAGGGGAAGGATTTAAAGAAGATGACTTTATATTTAAAACAAAATGCAATAATCCGATTAATTCTGAATATTTAAGAAAACATTGTCAGCAAATTTGTAAAAGTCATAACTTTAGAAAAGTAGGTATTCACGAGTTGAGACACACATTTGCAACAAGAGCGATAGAAGCAGGAATAGATTTAAGAGTCTTGCAAGAAATATTAGGACACGCAAGTTATAGTACCACAGCAGATATATATGTTCATATATTAGGACAAGTTAAATTAACCCAAATGAATAGATTAGAGGCTTATTTGGACGATTTAAAAATGGCTTAAAAGATAAAGGGTAAATAAAGGGTACAAACAAAAAATGAGGCTGGAAAGTATTGAAAATACTGAGATTTTTTTAAAAAACTTTCTGTCCTCATAACCCGAAGGTAGGAGTCCAAAGTCTTACCCCGCAACCAAAGTAAAATGAAGCACTTGCTGGATTTTAGCAGGTGCTAATTTTTTTGCCTTTTAAGGTAAGATTGTTACACTTTGGTCACAGTTAGGAGAGGAGTTTGCGTAGTTAAACAAGTTTTAATGAAAAATGTATTTCAATAATTCACATGAAGTGGTATAATTGTGGAAAAGAAAAAAATAAAATGCGAGGGGCAAGAATGGAAATAATAACATTATGCGGAAGTTTAAAATTTCAAAAAGAAATGATGATTATTGCAGAGAAAATGGCTTTAAAAGGTAATTGTATTCTTACACCAGTTTATCCCATAATAGAAAATTGTGAAAGAACTGATGAACAATTGGAAAAATTAAAGAAAACACATTTTAAAAGAATAGAATTATCAGACGCAATATTAGTAATAAATAAAAATAATTATATAGGGGATAGTACAAAGTTAGAAGTAGAATATGCTAAGAAATTAGGAAAGGAAATTATGTACTACACAGATTTAATAAAAGAAAACTAGATAGATAAATCTTTTAAGGAGAATAAATACATGAGTGAATTATGGGATATATATGATATTAATAAAAAGAAAATTGGAAGAACTGCTGAAAGAGATGTATATCAATTCAAAGAAGGAGAGTATCATATTGTAGTAACAGGAATTATAATAAATTCTAAAAATGAAATTCTAATAAGTAAAAGGGCAGAACACAAAAAATTTGGACTAATGTGGGAGTGTAGTGGAGGTTCAATCCTAGCAGGAGAAACGAGTTTGGAAGGAATAATTAGATAATTAAAAGAAGAATTAGGAATTGAATTTTCAAAAAAAGAAGCTATATTTTTAAGGGAGATAAGAAGATGATAGAGAGTTTTGAAGGAAAATGTATAGCAGTGATACATAGAACAAATGACAATGATGACAAATTAATTGTTGTACCAGAAGGAAAAAATTATACTGATGAAGAAATAAGAAAATTGACTAATTTTCAAAAACAATATTTTGAAAGTGAGATTATAAGATGAATGAAATAAAAAGAGAAAAATCATGTGGATGTATTATCATAGAAAATGGAAAAGTTATTTTTATTCGACAAACAAAAGGGTATTGAGGATTTCCTAAAGGTCATATGGAATTAGGAGAAACAGAAATTTAAACCGCCAAAAGAGAGTCAAGGGAAGAAACTAATATAGATGTAGAAATAAATAAAAATAAAAGATATACAATGGAATATGTTACAGATAAAGGTACTTTTAAGCAAGTTGTATTATTTATTGCTATAAAAATAAGTGGAAATGAAAAATATCAAGAGAGTGAAACAAAACCAATGGAATGGATGACTTATGAAGATGCAATAAATATAATTACATATGATAATACAAGAGAATTATTTAAAAGAATTTTGAAAGAAGAAAAACTATGAAAGTATTAACTATAAAGCAACCATGGGCAACATTAATAATGCAGGGTGATAAAAGATTTGAATTTAGAAGTTGGCAAACTAAATATAGGGGAGATTTATTAATACATGCAGGAAAAGGAATAGATAAAGAAGCAATGAAAAGATTAGCTAAATACATACCAGAAGATATGCCAACAGGTAAAATATTAGGAAAAGTGAATTTAGTAGATTGCATAAAAATGTCATCAGAGTTTAAAGAAATAGTATTAAGAGAAAATAAAGATATATACACAAATAGTTCCTTTAAAGAAAATTATGGTTGGCAATTAGAAGATGTGGAAGTGTTTAAAGAGCCAATAGAAGCCAAAGGTAAATTGAGTTTATGGGAATATAATTTATAGGAGGTGAGCTATGAAAAATATATTTATAGAATATCCAAAATGTTCTACTTGTAAAAAAGCTAAGAAATGGTTAGAAGAAAATAATATAGAATTTGAAGATAGAAATATAATTGAAGAAACACCTACAATAAAAGAATTAACAAAGTGGATAAAAGAAAGTGGGTTAGATATAGAAAAATGGTTTAATACAAGTGGATTAAAATATAAAGAGTTAAATTTGAAAGAAAAATTGTCAAATATAAGTGATAAAGAAAAAATAGAATTGTTAGCAAGTGATGGAATGCTAATAAAAAGACCTGTATTAGTATCGGACAAGGGAATATTTATAGGATTTAATGAATATAAATGGAATATATTAAAATAAGATATATAGTAATTACCAATATGGTAGTTACTATTTTTTTATACAATAGGAAAGTTATCCTTTACTATTGTATAAAAGTCGCTACGATCTAACGGTTGCACACAATTTTGACTTCGTAAAATTGGCTTAGGAACAAATTTACTAAAAAGCTAACGATGAAAGATAAAATTAATATAAATTTTAAGGCTTTCCGATTTGTTCAAAAAGATAAAATGGATATTTTTTTAATTGTAAGTACATTTTAGAGGAATATAAGAATACAATATGTTAAAAAATTGTGAGGGCAACTTTTATTAGTTGTCCCTTTATATATTATAAAAGGAAGAATGAAAATGAAATATGAAGCAGAAGGATTTGAGCTAGAAGAGACAACAATATGGTATTTTAAAGAAGGAGGAAGTTGGGCAACGCATAAAGGAGATTATAGAGGTAATTGTCCACCACAAGTTCCTAGAAATTTAATTTTAAAATATACAAGAGAAGGAGATATAATATGTGTAATTTTTTAACTTTTTACACATATTCAAAAAAATGATATAATAATAAGAAGGAGGAAGAATGGAAGAAATATATATTATAAGTAAGGTTACAAAAGAGATAATAATAGATAAATAATTTTATTAATAATTTAAATTTTGATGAAGATATTGTTAGTCTAATAGAACATATTCCAAACGAATTGGAAACTTCTTATGAATTATGTTTGAAAGGAAATATTGTGTCATCAATGATTCTGTTAAGATCCACTTTTGAGAACATTTTATTTTTAATGAATATAGTATTTGCCCCAGATATAATAGATGAATACAAAAAGGTAAAAAATAATATAAAACCTATAAAATTAAAAAGTGAAATTATTGAAAATTGGGATAAGTATTTTACAACTATAATGGAAAGCAAAGAACAAACAGAAGTAGAAATAAAAAATATATATGATTTATTATCCAAATTCGTTCAACCTAATTGCATTAGGTCAACAACTTCTATGATAGAAAAAGATAAGAACAAATAATTAATGCTATATGGGAGTATATTTATAAGAAATGGAGGACTAAATATGATAAAATTAGAAAAATATATTGAAAAAAGAAAAAAAGAAGATGGAATAAATGAATTTGATAAAAATAAAAAGATGAAAATTTAAAAATATGTGTGAACTATATATTTTAATAATTATTTAGATATTACAAAACTAGAGGAAACAACAATAGCAAAAGAAGAAAAATTAGATAAATATCGTAAAAAATTAAGAGATTATGATTCTGAAATAAGAGAATGGTTAGTAAATATATATTCTGAATATGGAAACTTTTTAGATAAGTCAATAGGAAAGGATACAAAGATAGAACAAACTTATTTTTATTTATTAAGTGAGGAAAGTGAATTCAGAAGTTTATCTTATGAGTGTTTGCTGAATATATAAAGAGATTCCATATTTAAATTGAAAGGACTAATAAATGGAACATAGAATCAAATCCAAACATTTTATTAATATCAGATAAAACTAAATTATTAGCCAAAAAAAGAATAGATAGGGATACAAAGAAATTCTTTGAAAAAAATAAAGGTATAGGAATAAGTACATTAGTAAGTTTTAAAGAAGGAGCAAAAGATATTTTTCATATAATTCAAAAGGAATGAATATAGAGTGTGAATACGATTTGAATTGGATAAAAGAAAACAACGATTTTCCTACCTTATTAAATAATTTTATATATCTTTTTGAATTTGTAGATATGGAAACAAGAATATAACAAAATACAGAAATATCAACAATTACAGGCTCATAACCTTCTAAGCTATAATCATGTAAAAATATGTATTATTTTTTGTATGTGTTATTGATAATCTCATATTTCTTTAGTTGCTTTTAATGTTTTATCATTATACCGCGTATGGCAAGAAAAAAATGAAAAATTGACAAAATATGGGTTAAAAAATTCCGTAACCATTGAGAAAAATGAATTTTTGTGATATATATAATAATAATGGCAATAATAAGGTGGGAGAGAAAATGTTACAAATAGAAAAAATATTTGAAAAAGTAACGCCAAAAAATCATAGTATAGATGGATACACAAATAATAAAATACGTATAAAAGATAATACTTTTTCAATAAAATCTATTTATAAAATAGCAGAACATCTTAAATGGATGAAAGAAGGAATAAAAACATGTGATACAAAGATTCTTATCGATTCAGATTATATAGCAGGTCAAGCTATATTAACTTTAATGGAATCAATAATATACTTTGTAATGAATGAGTGGAACTTTAAAGTTATGTATAGATTCTCAATAAAAGATAATGTATTAGGATATCAAATCTTTAAAAATAGCATATTATTTAAATATAATAATAAAAAAATAAGTATTGAAGATTATAATACTGAATATAATCAACAAATAACTGTAGATATGGATCATTTTAGAAAATTATGTAGAAATAATGAAGAAAATAGAAAGGGAAAATTCATATCTATAACAATGGACGAAGTAGATACTTTTTTAAAGTTATTTGAATTCGATGATGACTATAGAAATGAGTTAGCGGAAGTAATAGTAGAAATAGTTGATAATGCATTAAATCATTCAAATGGTGATTGCATATTAAATCTAAATGTATTAAAAAATAGTTATCATAGATATAAATATGTAGATGTTGCTTTAGTAGTAATAGATGATATATTTATAGGAAAAGAAATTATGGAATATATATATAAAGAAAATAAATCTGAATATAGTGAAAAAAATAAGATAGTGTTAGAAGCTTATGAAAAACATAAAAAATTTTTTGACGAAACATATAATATCCATTCATTTGCAATGATTTCTGCATTTCAGAAGTATGTTACAACAAGAAAGATGTCGTATACAGGAGGAACAGGTTTAACTACATTAATAAAAGCTTTAATAGAAAAATCAAATCACAATTTTTGTTATGCTATAAGTGGTGATACGAATATGATTTTTATAAAGGAATTTCTTAAATTAAATGAAGAAGGGTTAATAGGATTTAATGAGGAAAACAATTATAAGGAAATGCCACCAAATAAAAAAGTAGTTAGTGTTAATAAATATGATATGAATATAAATATTTATAATTTGCAATTTGTTTTAAAGGAGAATGAATATGGGAGACAATAATATTATAGAACTTGAGTTCGACAAAACAATCTCTGCATTAGCAGGTAATGATTATGGTTATGGACATTATAAAAAACAGATAGAAAATAAATTTGATTATAATAAGAGGAATATTATAATTTTTCCAGAACAAGTGAAAAAGGTAGCTATATCATTTGTACAAGGAATGTTTAGGGATATTTTAAAAAAAATTGGTAAAAGCGAAATAGAAAGATATGTTACGATAAAAAGTTCATCAGAAAAATTGACAGAAAAAATTATAAGCTATATAAAATTTTAACAATAAAGGAGAATAAAAATGGAAGAAATTATTCAAACTACAATATCAACTACAATTAACGAAGTTATAGAACATTCTAACTTATTAGGGTTTGATTGGGCTACATTAGTATTATCAGTAATTGCATTGATGGTTTCAATATGGTCTGTTGTTTGGACTGTACGAAAAAATAACGAATCGAGCTATAAAAATAATTTATATCAAGATATTTTAAAAAAGCCCCTTCATGAAGAATTGCCAAGTTGTATTCAAAAGAGTATAGATTTAAATAATAAAAGTATTGATGATTTAGAAATAGATAAATTTCAAGATTTTCTCATGGACTTAAGAAGAAAGATATTAGTTTTTAAATATACTGACAATGAATTTTATGAAGAAATGGAAAATAATATAGTAAAAATAGATGAATATATTGTGTTAATAAGTAATAGAAAAGAGAACTTTGAAAAAAGATATGAAGAATTGATTTTAGTAGTAAAAAATTTATATAAATGTGTAGAACAACATTTTTACAAATAAAGTATGAAAGGACGAATTAAATATGAAGGTACTATTTGCTACAACAAATCCAGCGAAGATAAAGAAATATAAAGATGAATTAGAGCAAAAAGATATAGAATTAATAACTGTAAAAGATTTAGAGTTTAAGCTAAATATAGATGAAAATGGAAAAGATGCAATTGAGAATGCATATAAAAAAGCAAAAGCATATTATGATATGACCAGAATTCCAACAATAGGAATGGATAATAATTTATTTATTAAAGAATTACCAGCAAAGTTACAACCTGGAACACATGTAAGGAGAGTAAAAGGGAGAGAATTAACAGACGAAGAAATGATAAAACATTATACAGAATTGACTAAAGAATATGGAGGAAGACTCACAATAAAATGGGTATATGGAATGGTAATATGTAGTAATAAAGGGGTAAAGAAAATATCTTGGAGTAAGCAAGACTTCTATTTTGTAGATAAACCTGCCAAGAAAATAAATCCTGGATATCCATTAGATTCTATAAGTATAATACCAGAGTTTAATAAATATCTTGTAGATTTATCAGAAGAAGAAAAAATAGAATATAGGAAAAAAGATAATATAAATGAAGTTTTAGAATTTATAATAAATAATATATAATTATTTTTATAATATTATCCTTTCTAAATTAGTTTATTAATATTTTCGAATTAAGAAATAATTTTTTATTTTCAAAGGAAAGTTATCCTTTCTTATTGTATAAAAGTCGCTACGCTCTAACGACTGCACACGATTTTGACTTTGTAAAATTGGATTAGGAACAAATTTACTAAAAAGCTAATGAGGAAAGATAAAATTAATATAAATTTTAAGGATTTCCAATTTCTTCTTTGTTATTACTGAAAATAAGCTAAATGAGTTGAAAAAATTTACAAAATATGGTAATATATATAGTATAAACTTGCATATGCAAGAATTATTAGGAGGTTTTATTATGAAGAAAGTTTTACGGATTGCAAAGGACTATGCAAAAAGAAGTGCAATAGTAGTGGCAATGCCAAAGGACTTATATCCATTTGGTGAAATTTGGATCTTAAAATATGTGAAAACAGCAAGAAGAATGTTGAACATGTGGAAAAGACCAATAGTAATGAGAATTGATGGACCAACAGGAGAAAAAATAGAAATTATCTTTGCAAGGAGTAAAGATATAGAAGATTCTAAACTGTATTTACACGATTTTGTAAAAAAAGTTCCAATGGGTTCTGAATTTTCAGTTTTTGGATAAAATCTCCAAAAGACCAGCCAGTTATAGGCTGGTCTTTTAGTATACGATATTAGGAAAGTTATATTGATATATTATCCATTGAACACAATTTTGACTTCGCAAAATTGGCTTAGGAACAAATGTATAACGTGGAGATAAAAAATAAGATTAAAAAATAACAATATTGAATATAAAATAGAAATATACATCACTAAAATAAAGAAATTAATAATTGATAACAAATAAAAGATAAGCGAATAGCAATATAAAGAGATATTGTTATTCGTTTTTTTTTGGAATAGAAGAAAAAAATTTGAAAAAAGTGCTTAACATAATTATAACATATAATTATAAAATGTTGTGTCGAAAAAAGGCGAAAATCAAATAAAGGTGCAAATTAAATAGACTAATAAATAAAATAGAGAAAAATATTGTTAAATAATTATTATAAAAATATTAATAAAAATAAAAAAAGTATTGACACGAAACATATGTTTGTGTATAATAAGTACAAATACAAAAACAAATGTTTAAAAAAGAAAGGGGTAATATTATGATGAAGGAAAGTATTATTACATATACAATAAATAAAGTGATAAACAATCAATTTTATATTTCAATAGAAAATGGAGAAGTAGTTGTGAAGGCCCCTTGGTATTTAACTAGAAAAGAAATTCAAGAAATAGTAGAAGCAAAAAAGAAATGGATACAAAAGAAAGTGAAAGATAGTAAAAATAATAAAACAGAAAATATAATAACTATTTTAGGAAAAAAATATAATGTAGAGTTGATATGTAAAAATGTAAAAAAGCCAGAGATAAAAAAAGAAAAGGAAATGATAAAAATGATTTTACCAAATAAATATAAAAATGAAAATAAACAAGAATTAGTAAATATATTGATAAAAAAATTATATAGTACTATTGCAGAAAAAGAGATAGAATTAATAATGGAAAAAACAAGATTAATGTTAAAATATGCACCAGAAGATTATTCAATAGAAGAAATGAAATCTATATCAAAATGTACGAAAGACGGAAAAATAATAATTAACCCTGAAATAATAAAGTATGATAAAGAGATAATTGAATATATAATATTACATGAATTTGTACATTTGAAATATAAAACTAATTCTAAAGGATTTAATAAAATGATGATTGAATATATGCCAAATTACAAAAAATATCAAAGTATAGTAGAAAATAGAAAGTAAATTAATAAAACATTAATAAAATATTATATTTTTTCTTAAGTATTATTATGATATAATATAAAAAGAAATAGGAAGATTACAATTATTTTCAATAATATTGTACTTTTTAGAAGGGGAGAAAAGAAAGATGTATAATATTTTAGTTGTTGATGATGATAAAGAAATTGTAAAAGCTATTGAAATATATTTAAATAGAGAAGGATATAAAATATTTAAAGCATATAATGGTAAAGAGGCATTAGAAATAGTAAAAAAAGAAGAAATTCATTTAGTTTTATTAGATATTATGATGCCAGAATTAGATGGAATGAGTGTAGCAAGCATAATAAGGAAGGATAATACTATTCCAATTATTATGCTTTCTGCAAAATCAGAAGACTATGATAAAATAGCAGGACTTAATAATGGAGCAGATGACTATATAACTAAGCCATTTAATCCTTTAGAACTTATAGCAAGAGTAAACTCAGCAATAAGAAGATATACATGTTTAGGATCAATAGCCAATGAAGAAAGTAGAACAAATATATATAGAACTGGAGAGTTAATAATAGATGATGATACGAAACAAGTCAAAGTAGAAGGAAAAGAAATTAAATTAACACCAACAGAGTATAATATACTTAAATTCCTTACTAAAAACAAAGGAAATGTATATTCAATAGAACAGATTTATGAGAATGTATGGGAAGAAGAAAGCTATGGAGCTGAGAATATTATAGCTGTTCATATAAGGCACATAAGAGAAAAAATAGAAATAAATCCAAAAGAACCAAAGTATTTAAAAGTTATTTGGGGAATTGGATATAAAATAGAAAAAATTGATTAAAATTATCGTAAGGAGAATTAAATATGAACAGAAATAAAATGTACATATGGAAAAACATAAGCTATGTAATTCTTCCAATTTGTATAATATTGCTAATAATATCAGGAATGAAAATTTCATATAATATGGAATACCCAGATGATAAAAATGAAACCGATTTTTTTAATACAAATCAATTTGCTAATATATATGAATCTTCTATTTGTAGCAATTTAATGAGAATGGAGCAAGTGAAAAATCAAATAAATACGACAAATGAAAGATATTATTATGAAAATAGGATTATTACAACAAATGAAAATGGATATGAAGGATTGAGAATTTACTACAATAAAAATAGTAATAATAACTTTAAGTATTTAATAATAGATAAAGAGAGTAAAGTAGCATATACAAATGTAAATTTGACAATGGAAAGTGATACCATAGAAGAAATAAAAAACATTATACAAAATAACACTTACTATTGGAATGTAGAAAATAAAGAAATTAATACAAATATTGAAAAATTATCATTATCAAAGTTGATGTATGGAAATACTTATAATGAATATGTAGAAAATTATATTATGTATACAGGAATATCAGAAGAACTTATATTTCAAGATCAATATGATGCTAATAAAAAAATTTATAATATGATGAATTTTATAAAAAATGATAATGCATATTTTATATTTCCTGTAATATCTATAATGACAATATGGCTATTTGTAGTAATCATTATTGGAATAGGAAAGAAAAATGAAGACGAAAATATTACTCTAAATTGGTTTGATAAATTACCTTTATTAGTATCAACATTAATAATATTATTTATTATAGCATTTGGTTCATGTTTTTTAACATTGCTTTCAATAGATAATTGGTCAATAAAATTAACTGCGATATTAATTGCTATAACTATTTATTATATTACATTTATAATATCAATAGAAACTTTTATAAAAAGAATAAAATCAAGAACATTAATAAAAAATACAGTAATATATAAATTTTTAAAATTTATAGTAAAAATAATAAAAAATATATTTTATAGACTTAATGTATCATTTAGAGTAATTGGAATAGCTATCGCAATAATAATAGTTCATTTGATATTGTTTTCAATGGAAGCTGGAGGAATACTAATTTTAATTGCACTGTGGATATCATCTATATATTGGATAATAAAAAAATTAAATAATTTTGAAAAAATAAGAGAACAAATAAAACAGATATATGAAGGAAATACAAAAAATAGGTTAAATATAGAAGAATTTAAAGGTGAACAAAAAGAGATTGCTGGATATGTTAATGATATAGCAGGGGGATTTTCAAATGCAATAGAGAAGAGTTTAAAAAGTGAAAGACTAAAAACAGAACTTATTACAAATGTATCACATGATATAAAAACACCACTGACATCAATAATTAATTATGTAGATCTTATAAAGAAAGAGAATATTGATAATGAAAAAGTACAAGAGTATTTAGAAGTTTTAGATAATAAATCTCAAAGATTAAAAAAATTAACAGAAGATTTAGTAGAAGCTTCAAAAGCATCATCAGGCAATATAAAACTTAATATAGAGAAATTAAATATAAATGAAATGATGAAACAAGTGTGTGGAGAGTTTGAAGATAGATTTACTAAAAAAAGTTTACAAACAATTTTAAATCTTGATGAAAAAGATAATTATATATTAGCAGATAGTAGGTATTTATACAGGGTATTAGAAAATCTATTTTCAAATATATCTAAATATGCATTAGATGGTTCAAGGGTATATATAGATGTATTAGATCGAGACAATAATATAGGAATAGAATTAAAAAATATTTCAAAGGAGAAATTAAATATATCTCCGGACGAATTAATGCAAAGATTTGTAAGAGGGGATTCGTCAAGGAATACAGAAGGAAGCGGATTAGGTTTGTCAATAGCACAAAGTTTAATACAATTACAGAGTGGAAAATTTATATTGTACTTAGATGGAGATTTATTTAAGGTATGTATAGAACTTAGAAAAGCAAAATAAGAATACAACATTTACATACAAAACAATTGCAAACGGAAAACTATAGAAAAAGTGGACAAATTATATAAAAAAACTTGACAGAAAATAAAGAAATGCGATATACTAATATAGATGTAATATAATGGCAATTTTGTACAAATTAATAACAAATATAATTTTATTAGAACTTCGATTTGAATTTTTTGGATTCAAAATCTAGCAAATATTAAAATCGGATTTAGAATTTTTTACATTGACAATTTTATCTAATAGGAAATTAAAAAAATCCTATTAGATAAAAAACGCATTTCACAGAAAAATTATTTTATGATTTTATAGAGATTAAAGAATAATGAATACTATAGATTTCAACAAAAGTATTAATGTGTGTTTTTGTTATTTGTAAAAATATAAAACAAAAAATGAAAGTTGAATTAAGGTGATTTATATAAAAAGTTTGTGTATGAAAAGCTAAATGAAATAAATTACTAAAGATAGGTTGGTAAATATTATAAGAATTACCAGCATGTCTTTTATTGCCATTTTGTACGGAAGTAAAAAATAAAGAAGAGGAATTGAGGTAGTTGAATTATATAATAAAATCCTAGTAAGCAGTAGGAGAATAAAAATATATGAAAACTATTGAAAGAAGGACTTCTTTAAATATGTTTTTTTCAAAATTATTCTGCTTAATTCTATTTATGAGGTGATTGTTTTGATAAAAGAGATTAAACATGAAAAATGCTCTCGCAAAACTTTTGCAAAAATAGGGGATAGTATAGAAATGCCAAACCTTATTAAAGTGCAAAAAGATTCATATGATTGGTTCATTGAAGAAGGATTAGGAGAAGTATTAAAAGATATTTCACCAATCATAGACTATTCTGGAAATTTAGTTCTTGAATTTTTCGATTATTACATGGAGGATAAAACAAAATATACAGTAGAAGAGGCTAAAGAGAGAGATGCTACATATTCAACGCGTTTACATGTAAAAGTAAGATTAATAAATCGTGAAACAGGAGAGATAAAAGAACAAGAAATTTATCTTGGTGATTTTCCACTAATGACAGATAGTGGTACTTTTATAATAAATGGTGCAGAAAGAGTTGTAGTAAGCCAATTAGTACGTTCACCAGGTTGTTATTATGCAAAAGAATTTGATAAAACGGGAAAACAAATATATACAGCGACAGTTATGCCTTTAAGAGGTGCATGGCTAGAATATGAAACAGACTCAAATGACATATTCTATGTAAGAGTTGACAGAACAAGAAAAATACCTGTTACTACATTACTTAGAGCAATAGGGTTAACAACAAATGAGCAGATGAAAGAATTATTTGGAGAAGAAGTTAAATTAATTGAAACACTACAAAAAGATCCAATAACAACAGCAGATGAAGCACTAATAGAAATATATAAAAAATTAAGACCAGGAGAATTACCAACTGTAGATGCAGCAAGAAATCTATTTGATGGATTATTATTTGATGCAAGAAGGTATGATTTGGCAAAAGTTGGAAGATATAAATATAATAAAAAATTAGGATTAGCTAGTAGAATTGAAGGAAGAATAGCATTTGATAATATAATAGATCCAGAAACAGGAGAAGTGCTTGTAGAAAAAGACAATGTAATTTCAAGAGAAAAAGCAGAAGAAATACAAAATACAGGGTTAAATATAGTAGATATAAAAGTAGATGACAAAAAAGTAAGAATTATTGGAAATGGGACAGTAAATATCCACAATTTTGTAACAAATGTGGATATCTCAGACTTACATTTTAAAGAATATGTTAATTATAATGTATTAAAATCTATATTAGAGAGTACTCAAGAAAATGAATTACATGATGTATTAAAAGCTAGATATGAAGAACTAGTACCAAAACATATTACAACAGAGGATATTATTGCATCAATTAGTTATGTATTTAATTTAGATCATAATATAGGAAATGTAGATGATATTGACCATTTAGGGAATAGACGTATTCGCTGTGTTGGAGAGTTGTTACAAAATCAATTTAGAATAGGGCTTACAAGATTGGAAAGAGTAGTAAGAGAGAGAATGACAATTCAAGATTTAGATGTAGTAACTCCACAGACTTTAATAAATACAAAGCCAATTACATCATCTATTAGAGAATTTTTTGGAAGTTCACAGTTATCACAATTTATGGATCAAACAAATCCATTATCAGAATTAACTCATAAGAGAAGAATTTCAGCATTAGGACCTGGAGGACTTTCTCGTGAAAGAGCAGGATTTGAAGTAAGAGATATACATTATACTCATTATGGAAGATTATGTCCTGTAGAGTCTCCAGAAGGACCAAATATAGGACTTATATCGGCATTATCATCTTTTGCCATAATAAACGAGTATGGATTTATAGAAACACCATATAAAAAGGTAGATCACAATACAGGCAAAGTCACAGATACTGTAGAATATATGTCAGCAGATGAAGAAGATAAATATATAATTGCACAAGCATCAGAACCTTTAGATGCAGAAGGTAGATTTATAAACGAGAGAATAAGAGTAAGACATAAAGAAGAAATTACAGAAGTTGAAAGAGATAGAGTTGATTATGTTGATGTATCACCAAAACAATTAGTGTCTGTAGCAGCTGCTATGATACCTTTTTTAGAACACGATGATGTTAAACGTTCATTGATGGGATCTAATATGCAACGTCAAGCAGTTCCTTTATTAATGCCAGAAGCTCCAATTGTTGGAACTGGAATAGAATATAGAGCTGCAAAAGATTCAGGAATAACTGTTACAGCTAAAAGTGATGGAATAGTTGAGAAAGTAACAAGTCAAGAAATATTAGTAAGGAACCAAAAAAATGAAATAGATAGATATAAGTTACGTAAATTTAAAAGAACAAATGGTGGAACATGCATAAATCAAAGACCAGTTGTTGTAAAAGGAGAAAAAGTTAAAACAGGAGATTTATTAGCAGATGGACCATCTACAAAGAATGGAGAAATGGCTTTAGGAAGAAATGTTTTAATAGCTTTTACTACATGGGAAGGATATAATTATGAAGACGCTGTATTAATAAGTGAAAGATTAGTGAAAGAAGATGTTTATACATCAATACATATAGAAGAATATGACTGTGAGTGTAGAGATACAAAATTAGGTCCAGAAGAAATAACAAGAGATATACCAAATGTTGGAG
The DNA here is from genome assembly GCA_944388605.1 of uncultured Clostridia bacterium. Classification (GTDB taxonomy): domain Bacteria; phylum Bacillota; class Clostridia; order TANB77; family CAG-508; genus CALXJJ01. The sequence continues at coordinate 5,253 of CALXJJ010000016.1, read as the reverse complement.
ATGATGGACTAAAAGATTTAGACGAGAATGGAATTATTAGAATAGGAGCAGAAGTAAGACCAGGAGATATTCTTGTTGGTAAAGTTACTCCAAAAGGAGAAACAGAATTAACAGCAGAAGAAAGACTGTTAAGAGCTATATTTGGAGAAAAAGCAAGAGAAGTAAGAGATACATCACTTCATGTACCACATGGTGAAGCTGGAACAGTAGTAGATGTAAAAGTATTTACAAGAGAAAATTCAGAAGAACTAGGACCTGGAGTAAACCAAGTAATACGTTGCTATATAGCTACTAAAAGAAAAATATCTGTTGGAGATAAGATGGCAGGACGTCATGGAAACAAAGGTGTAATATCACGTATACTTCCAGAAGAAGATATGCCATTTATGCCAGATGGTACACCAGTAGATATAGTTTTAAATCCTTTAGGTGTTCCTTCACGTATGAATTTAGGACAAGTGCTAGAAGTTCATTTAGGTATGGCAGCACGTGCATTGGGTTGGAAAGTAGCAACTCCTGTATTTGATGGAGCTACAGACAAAGAGATAGAAGAATTACTAGGAAAAGCTGGTTTGTCAAAAGATGGTAAGACAGAATTAATTGATGGAAGAACAGGAGAAAAATTTGATCATCCTATTACAGTTGGAGTAATGTATATGTTAAAATTACATCATTTAGTAGATGATAAAATACATGCTCGTTCAACAGGACCATATTCTTTAGTAACTCAACAACCTTTAGGAGGTAAAGCTCAATTTGGTGGACAAAGATTTGGAGAAATGGAAGTTTGGGCACTAGAAGCATATGGAGCAGCATATACATTACAAGAAATGCTTACAGTAAAATCAGATGATGTTGTAGGTCGTGTAAAAACATATGAAGCTATTGTAAAAGGAGAAAACGTACCAGCTCCTGGAGTACCAGAAGGATTTAAAGTATTAATAAAAGAATTACAAAGCTTAGGTTTAGACATCAGATTATATTCACCAGACAATAAAGAATTAGAGTTAAAAGAAAATATAGAAGATGCAATTGACTTTAATGCAGATAAAATGAAGAATTTTGATGGAGAAAATATATTAGATGAAAGTGAATTAGATGAAAGTTATATTCCAACAGATGATGAAGATGATAGCGATTCAATATTTGAAGATTTAGATGATGGGAATGAAGATATCTTTGATAATGATTTAGCAGATGAAAATATACTTAACGATGAGGATATTTTAGATGATGAAGATGATAAATAATTGAATAGTTTCAAAAAGGGGATTTGAGTTTACATTATAGAATTGTACAGCAGTGAATAACCTAATCTCCTTTAGAGACAAATCGAAAATAAAATCCAAGGGGGCCAATATAAGTGGATGAATTAGAAATTTTTGATAAAATCAAAATAGGTTTAGCATCAGATGAAAAAGTTAGAGAATGGTCAAAGGGAGAAGTAAAAAAACCTGAGACTATTAATTATAGAACACTTAAACCAGAAAGAGATGGTCTTTTCTGTGAAAGAATATTTGGACCTACAAAGGACTGGGAATGTCATTGTGGTAAATATAAAAGAGTAAGATATAAAGGAATTGTATGTGATAGATGTGGTGTAGAAGTTACTAAAGCAAAAGTAAGACGTGAAAGAATGGGTCATATTGAACTTGCAGCACCAGTAGCACATATATGGCATTTTAAAGGAATTCCTAGTAGAATAGCTTTGATGTTAGATATTTCACCAAGAAGCATTGAAAAAGTAATATATTTTTCATCATATGTTGTAACAGACAAAAAAGAATCAGGGTTAATAAAAGGACAAATATTATCTGAAAAAGAATATCATGAAGCAGAAGAAAAATACGGTGTTGGTTCATTTGTTGCAAAAATGGGAGCAGAAGCAATAAGAGAATTGTTAGAAGAGATAGATGTAGAAAAGTTATCTGCTAAATTAAAGAAAGAATTAGAAACAGCTAGTGAACAGAAAAAGGCTAAATTAATTAAGAGATTAGATACAGTAGAATCATTTAGATTGTCTGGAAACAAGCCAGAATGGATGGTAATGAATGTGGTACCAGTAATACCACCAGAACTTAGACCAATGGTACAATTAGATGGTGGTAGATTTGCAACATCAGATTTAAACGATTTATATAGACGTGTTATAAATAGAAATAATAGATTGAAAAGATTAATAGAATTAGGAGCACCAGAAATAATAGTAAGAAATGAGAAAAGGATGCTTCAAGAATCAGTAGATGCCTTAATTGATAATAGTAGAAGAGGTAGACCTGTAACTGGTGCAGGAAATAGACCTTTAAAATCACTTTCAGACTTATTAAAAGGAAAACAAGGAAGATTTAGACAGAATTTATTAGGAAAGCGTGTTGACTATTCGGGACGTTCAGTTATAGTTGTAGGACCAGAACTAAAAATATATCAATGTGGATTACCAAAAGAAATGGCAATCGAACTATTTAAACCATTTGTAATGAAAGAATTAGTTGAAAGAGGTTTAGCACATAATATAAAAAATGCTAAAAGAATGGTAGAAAAGTTAAGACCAGAAGTATGGGATATATTAGAATATGTAATAAAAGATCATCCAGTAATGTTAAACCGTGCACCAACATTACATAGGTTAGGTATTCAAGCTTTTGAGCCAGTATTAGTAGAAGGTAGAGCTATAAAATTACATCCATTAGTATGTACAGCTTTTAATGCTGATTTTGATGGTGATCAAATGGCTATACACGTACCATTATCACCAGAAGCACAAGCAGAAGCAAGATTTTTAATGTTATCTGTAAATAACTTATTAAAACCTCAGGATGGTAAACCTGTTACAGTTCCCACACAAGACATGATACTAGGAAGTTATTATTTAACAATGGATATAGAAGGTGAAACAGGAGAAGGAAAATATTTTTCATCACCAGATGAAGCAATAATGGCATATGTAAATCATGATTTAGGTATGCATGCTAAAATTAAGGTAAGAAGGACAAAACAATTAGATAATGGAGATGAAATACATAAATTAATAGATACAACGGTTGGTAGAATAATATATAATATAGGAATACCACAAGATTTAGGATTTATAGATAGAACAAATCCTGAAAATGAATTAAAATATGAAATAGATTTTCCTGTAACAAAAAAGAATTTAGGAAAAATTATAGCAAAAGCTATTAATGTACATGGATTAGATAGAACAGCTGAATTATTAGATTATATAAAAGCAACAGGATATAAGTATTCAACAATAGGGGCTATTACAGTATCAGTTAGTGATGTAAAAGTACCTGAAGCTAAAAAAACGATATTGCAAGAAGCTGATAAAGAAGTACAAAATGTATTGAAACAATATAAACGTGGCTTAATAACAAATCAAGAAAGATATGAATCTGTTATAAAAATTTGGGAAAAAGCTACTGATGATGTAAAAGAAGCAATGCGTAATAATTTTGATGATTTAAACCCTGTATATATGATGTCTGTTTCTGGTGCCAGAGGAAATTTAGATCAGTTAAAACAAATAGCAGGTATGAGAGGACTTATGGCAAGTACAACAGGAAAAACTGTAGAAATTCCAATAAAATCAAGCTTTAGAGAAGGATTGGATGCATTAGAGTATTTTATATCTGCACATGGTGCTAGAAAAGGACTTGCAGATACAGCTTTAAGAACAGCAGACTCAGGATATTTAACTAGAAGATTGGTAGATGTTTCTCAAGATATTATAGTAAGAGAAGAAGATTGTGGTACAAATTATGGTATAGAAGTAACAGATATTAAAGATGGAAATCAAGTAGTAGAAAAATTACAAGAAAGATTGTTAGGAAGATATCCATTAGAAGATATAGTGCATCCTCAAACTGGTGAAATTATTGTAGATAAAAATACAATAATTACAGATGCATTAGCAGATAAAATAGTAGAAGCAGGAATAAATAAAGTAAAAGTACGTAGTGTATTAGAGTGTAGAACAAGACATGGAGTTTGTGCAAAATGTTATGGAATGAGCTTAGCTACAAGAGAGAAAGTTAATATAGGAGAGGCAGTAGGAATTATTGCAGCGCAATCAATTGGAGAGCCAGGTACACAACTTACTATGAGAACAATTCACTCTGGAGGTGTTGCAGGTGTTGCAGATATTACTCAAGGTCTTCCTAGAGTTGAAGAATTATTTGAAGCAAGAAAGCCAAAGGGTATTGCAATTATATCAGAAATCAATGGAAAAGTTAATATTAGAGATGATAAGAGAAGAAAAGAAATTATAGTAACATCAAAAGACGATAGCAAAACATATGTGATTCCTTTTGGAGCAAAATTAAAAGTAAGAGATGGTGACATTGTAGAAGCAGCACAACCACTTACAGAAGGATCTATAAATCCAAATGAAATTCTAACTATAAAAGGTCCAGATGGTGTTTATTTATACTTAGTACAAGAGGTACAAAAAGTATATAGAAATCAAGGTGTTGATATAAACGATAAACATATTGAAGTTATAGCAAGACAGATGTTAAAGAAGATTCGTATAGAGGATAATGGTGATACACCAATGTTTGCAGGTTCATTAGTGGATATACATGAATTTGAAAAAATAAATGAGATGACAGAAAAAGAAGGAAAACGTCCAGCAATAGGAAAAAGAGTATTGTTAGGAATAACAAAAGCTTCTCTTGCTACAGATAGTTTCTTATCAGCTGCATCATTCCAAGAAACTACAAGAGTTTTAACAGAAGCAGCTATAAAAGGAAAAGTAGATGAATTAATAGGACTAAAAGAGAATGTTATAATAGGAAAATTAATTCCAGCTGGAACAGGATTGAAGAGATATCAAGAGACACATATAAATACAGAGAAAAATGAAGAAGAACCAGTAGAACAACATCATACAATGAATATAAATTATAGAGAAGATTATAGAATTAACAAAAATGAAAAAATAGAAAGTGATGAAAGTGACGAAAATGAAGCTATAATGGATGATGAATAATCATTAAATAAGTAAAAAACATTTTTTTAAGTTTAGTTTTTAGCTGAACGAAAAAGAATGTTTTTTTATTGAATAGGAAAAACTCGATTTTTCCTATTCAATAAAAAACAACATTGCGCAGAAAAATTGCTATGCAATTTTTCGCGTCGACAAATCTTTACGCTTCTTCGAGAACTTAAATATATGTAAATGGTATAATTTTATGTAGGAAAATGGCAAAGAAAAATGTCGTTTTTCCTACATATTTTTTGTATCTCAAA
>CALXJJ010000015.1 GCA_944388605.1 uncultured Clostridia bacterium | reverse complement strand
GATAATAATTTATTTATTTCTTCTTCATCTGATGTCTGTGAATTTACTAAATAATCTTGTATTTCTTGGGCTTTTTTTAACAATCCATTTTCACCTATTGTTGCATCTATTGTTATTAATGCTAATATTATTAATACTATTATTGTTACTGCCAAAGCGATAAGTGTTATACCACTTTCACTCTTTATTGCTTTATTTTCCATTTTTCATATGCTCCTTTCTGTTCTCTTAATGTTTGCATTTGTTTATATTTTATGTTTTTTTTATATTTTTATACAGTTTCCTAATTTAATCACTCTCTAATAAACATTTTATAGTATTATTTATTCAGTGTCAATATCGTTTATGTATATTTAGTTCGTTAATACTTTATATCAAACACTTCCTATATCTACAAAATTTTATGATACTAATCTGCCACCAAGCCAAAAGTCAATTATTTGCTTTGCAATAATTATGACGTATCAAAAGCATAGGTTATTTTACAATAAAACAACCTATGCTTTTGATTTATTCTATTTATTTCTCTTATTATATTTTCTCTAAAATTTACGATATATATATATATATATATACAGCCTCAAGGCTTTCAGCCATTTTTTTCATGTTCTTTTATCTCCTTTGTTTCTAGTTCATTTTAAGTACATTGCTAATCTCTACAAAATTACTATTCACTATAATTTATTTATTTTATTTTATTATTTTTAGTACATTATATACTTATCTTTTCCTCTTTTGCAATACTTTTTTTACTTTTACACATATTTTTTATTCTGGTATATTCTTCTTCTCTTATAGCTCCTTTTTGTCCAATTAAGTTTAATATATTTACATCTTGACCAATTTTTATCCATTTTTCTTTTTCATCTATAATTTCACTTTCATATAATTCAATTTCTTCAAAATTACATAAATATTTTATATCTTCCCTAATTCTATATTTCGCACTTTCATTTAATAATATTTTTATTCCTATAATATTTATTCCTTGAAATGATTTTTGATTTATTTTTATTTTTGGTAAATTTATTATTATTGCATTTCTATTTAATAAATATTCATTAAGTTCATTTTCTTCAAAATCTACATTTATAATTAATTCTGCTCTTCTTAAAGCTTTTCTCTTGTTATTACTAATTGTTGTAGTTATTAAATCATTTTCTAAAACTTTTTCAAACTCTTTAATTTCTTTTATATTATTTGTTACCAAATTTACGGTTCTAAAAATGTTTCCTAAATCTATTAATTGATTATATATGTACTGTTTCTTTTCATTAATGCATACATATACATCCATATCTTCTGGTTTATTATCTAACTTTTTTAATATAAATTTAAGTGTTTTTTGTATCGAATTTTTAAATATTATATCACCATTCAATTTATTAACTTGTAAATTGTATATATTTTTTATCCTTTGTTGCATAACTACATTATCAATATTCAATTTTTTTATTTTTTTATTAATTTTAGTTTCAATTCTTCTATAATAAAAATCATTTATTTTTTCATTTTTCGTTTCCTTCCAATACGGTATTTTTATAAAATTATCTTCTATCTTAATTCTTTTCATTAATTTATTTATTATATTCATATTTTCTTCTATTATATAGTAAACCATAATAAACTCCTTCTTTCCTTTATTAGCATAAATATCTTTACATTAACAAATCAGTAAGCATTAAAATTTGTAGCCAATAATCTTTTTTCTCTATTATTATGGTATGCTATATTATATAAGAAAAGAAGCACTTTTGAGTGCCTCTTACAATTTACAGAAAGCCACAAAAGTTATTTCACTTTTTTTAAGCTTTCCTATTTATAAAACCATCTTCATCCTTTTCCTAATGTATTTGATTAATATTTTATTTTTCCAACTCTTGCTTTATTATTGACCATAGTGTATCTGTTTCTCTATCTTTTTCCCAATAAGCTGCTCCAGCTAGTTGATATCTATTCATTATATCAAATTTAGCTTTTATAGATTCTTCGTCTTCAATCCATATTTTATATGTTACACCATCTTGAATGTACTCAACATAATATTGTTTTAATTCTTCATTCCATTCTTTATTTGCACTTTCAGGTATATACTCATTAACTTCATTCATTGCTAAAACATTACTTGTTATTTCTCCATTTTCCTCTTTCCATAACCTTGTATAAAATGGCATTCCCAATACTAATTTCTCTGCTTCTACACCTTCCTGTCCTAAAAATTTTTTAACATTTGCCTCAACCCAATCTGCTCCTGCTGTAGTACCTTCTTGTGGTGAAGAAGCTCCATATTGATCATATGCCATAAATATAATATAATCTACAACTTGTCCTATATTATATCTATCGAAACATTTTGACCATGTATCAGATCCATCTGGTGCTGTTACATCTACCGATAAAACCATCCCTACTTCTCTTAGCCTTGGCGCCAATTCTATTAAAAATCTTGTAAATAAATCTTTATCCTCTGCATACATATTTTCGAAGTCTATATTTATTCCATCTACTCCATCAGCTACTGCGTTATCTACTATATTGTTTATTAATTTTTCTCTCAATTTATAATCTTTCATTATTTCTGAAGTAGTATCTATCATAGAATTATTTGAAACGATAGGCCATACTTTATAGCCATTATTATGAGCCCACTCAATATACGCTTTTCCTTCATCTCCTACATTTGTTTCCATTTCACCTTTTCCTAATTTTTCTATTGTATAAAACGAAGGAGATACTACATTAACACCTTCTATACTTGTTCCTTCTCTATTTGGTGCTGATACATATTCTGAATAATAATCCCAAACCAAACTAACCTTTCCTTGTATTTGTTTTTCTTCAGTAATTGCTTCTCTTATATTATATTCATTTACTAAATTTGATGTTTTTATATATCCTATTTTACCTTTTGCAGTCCTTACCTTTGTCCACTTGTCTTGTTTTTCTAATATATATACATTGTCACCTTTGTTTATTTTATCTACTGTATATGAAAAAATAGTATCTAATACTTTTACATTAACATTCTTCCTTGCATTTGCTCCATTTAATTCTCTGTCTAATGATTCTATTACTATTGTATTTCCTTCTTTTATATAACTTGTTTTCGTGTTATACACATCATCTAATTCTGAAAATGGCAAGTAATATTTTCCATCTTTTTCTATTATTGGTGCATAAATTTTATCATTTCCACTATTTACTTGTATATCTGTTTTTCCTATTCCTATTACTGCCACTTTTTTATCTGATGTAGTTATTATTTGATTATACTGTTCGTCATAATATATGTTATTATCAAAAAAATTCTTTACATCATCTTGACTTATATAAATAGTATTATTTTCATCTATCCATATATCATTTTTTAATGATTTTGTTACATTACTGCTATTTATAACTAAATTTAGTTTATCTTCTAATCCTGTTTTTTTATAATTTGGTGCAATTGATAATATCCAAACTATTATTGCTCCCAAAATTATTACTGTAATTATATTTTTTAATATATTATTTTTTTCTTTTTTTATAGCTCTTTTTGCTCTCATAATATTCTCCAATCTTTTGAAATTTATACTATTTTATCATAAAATTGTTTATAATTCTATCCTATTATTTATTTTCTTTTCTGCCATTAATTTTAATTTAATATTTTCTTCTTTTTCCAATTTAGGATCATCTTTTTCTATTTTCATTGCAACTTCTTGCGCTATTTTTAGGATACTAACATCTTCAAATAAATTAGCTATTTTAAATTCTGGCAAACCATGTTGTTTAGTTCCAAAAAACTCACCTGTTCCTCTTAATTCTAAGTCTTTTTCTGCTACTACAAATCCGTCATTAGTTTGTGTCATGATTTTCAGTCTTTCCATCTTTTCCTTTGATTTTCCATCATATTTCAAAATACAATATGATTTATTACTTCCTCTTCCTACTCTTCCTCTTAACTGGTGTAATTGTGCCAATCCAAATCTATCTGCATTTTCCACTATCATTATACTCGCATTTGGCACATTTACTCCTACTTCAATTACTGTTGTAGATATTAAAATATCTATATTTCCATCTTTAAATTCTTGCATTATACTATCTTTTTCTTTTGCTTTCATTTTTCCATGCAAATATGCTACTCGATATTTACTAAAAATTTGGTTTGCATATTTATCATATAATTCTAGTACAGCTTTTGCCTCTATGTCCTCCTTTTCTTCCACTAGTGGGCAAACTATATATACTTGTCTTCCTTCATTTATTAATTTTTTCACAAAATTATTTACCCTATCTTCCAAATTTTTAGTAACAGCAAAAGTATCTATTTTTTGTCTATTTGGTGGCAATTCATCTATTATTGAGATATCTAAATCTCCATATAATATAAGTGCTAATGTTCTTGGAATTGGAGTTGCAGTCATTACCATTACATCTGGATTTTCTCCCTTTTCTGCTATTATACTCCTCTGTCTTACACCAAAGCGATGTTGTTCGTCTGTAACAACTAGCCCTAATTTTTTAAATAATACATTATCTTCTAATATAGCATGAGTACCTATTAATACATCTATTTCTCCATTATTTAGTCTTTCTAACAATTCCTTTTTTTTCTTTGCTGTAATGCTACTTACTAACAATTCACATTTAATTTCAAAAGGTTCTAATATTTCTTTAAAGCTCTCTAAATGTTGACTCGCTAATATTGCTGTTGGTGCCATTATTGCTACTTGATATCCACTTTTCACAGCCTTATATGTTGATATTATAGATACTATAGTTTTTCCAGAACCTACATCTCCCTGCAATAATCTATTCATAGGTTTGCTACTTTCCATATCTCTATCTATTTCTTCTAATACTCTTAATTGTGCCTTTGTTAATTTGAATTTTAATGAATTAATTATATCTGACATCTTTACATTTTTACTAAATGAAATTCCTGTTTTCTGAGTAGTATAATCATATTTTACTGAAAGTAGTGCTATTTGAACTTGTAACAGCTCTTCAAAGACTAATCTTTTTCTAGCCTTTTTATATTGTTCAAAATCTGTTGGAAAATGTATTTGCAAGATTGCTGTATTTATATCTACTAATTTATATTCTTCTAATATTTTTTCAGGAAGAGTCTCTTCTAATTTTCCATATATAATTTTTAAACATTCTTTTATTATTTTTCTAATTACATTTTGTGATATGTTATATGTTGAAGGATACATTGGAACAATTCTACCAGTTATTTCATGTTTATTTGCTTCTTCAAATTCAGGTGAATTCATTTCTATTGCACCATATTTTTTACTTATTTTTCCATAGAAATTATATCCCTCTCCTATTCTAAATTTATCTTTTATATATGATTGATTATACCATGTAGTAACTAAAGTTCCAGTATCATCCCTTATTGCCATTTTATAAACAATCATATTTTTTTTCTTTCTAATTACAGTTACTGCCGATACACAAATTGCTTGTATAAATGCCTCTTCTCCATCTACTAATTCTGCTATTTTCTTAGGTTTTGTTCTATCTTCGTATTCCCTTGGATAATGAGTTATCATATCTTCTATAGTATATATTCCTAATCTTTGAAGTGCTTTTGCTTTATTAGGTCCCACACCTTTTATATATTGAATATCTTGCTCTAAATTTAGCATTTTCTTTTCATTCCCTTCTGATTATACAAATAAAATTGTATTTTTTGGCTATGTATTAAGAAAATCAGGATTATACTTTTTAGAACTCACCAAAATTTTAAAAGATTAATTTTCCTACGCCAAAATGTAATTATTCTTTATCATTTTTATCGTATAACAAGTATATAACAAATTCATCATATATTCAATACATTTTCTCTTGAAATGATTCCTTCCCTTAAAATATGTATTTCTTCATTCACTACTTGTACAATAGTTGAAGCAATTCCAATCTTACTTTCTCCTCCGTCTATAATATAGTCTACTTTTCCTTCAAAATCTCTAATTATGCTATCAATATTTGTTCCACTTGGCTTTCCAGAAATATTTGCACTTGGAGTTGCTATAGGTACATTTGCATATTCTACTAACTTTCTAGCTATTTCTCCACTTGGCATGCGTATTCCTACAGTATCTCCTCCACTTGTAACAATATCTGGAATAATATTTTTTTTCTTTAATATTATAGTGAATGGCCCTGGAAAGAATTTATTCATTAATTTATATTCTTTATTTGATATATTTTTTGTTATTTTTTCTATCATTTCCATATTAGAAACCAATAAACTAATTGGCTTATTTAATGGTCTATTTTTAACTTTATATAATTTATCAACAGCTTTTTCATCTAAACCATTAGCTCCTATTCCATATACTGTTTCAGTAGGAAAAATTACAATCCCTCCACTTCTTATAATTTCAGCTGGTTCCTTTAATAATTTACAATCCATTTTATTTCTTAAATCTAAATAATTTTTCATTATAACTAATTTCCTCCTAATTGATATTATACTTTAAATATTAGTATTTTTCAATTATTTACAAATTCTTAAGCTGTGCATATTGTAATTTTCTTCTTGCATGTCTCATTTAATTTTAATATAGAACAAATCGGAAAGCCTTAAAATTTGTAATTATTTTAAGACTTTCCGATTTATTTTATAAAATTAAAATTTAATAATTTCTGATTTATTCTTTTTTTATTTCTTCAATTGCCATCTGTAATTGCAAATCATCTTCTATTGGAATATTTGTTACTCCTTTATATTTCTCATCTAAACTAACTTCTATATCTGGTGTTATTCCTATTTTATTAATTTTATTTCTATTAGGTGTGTAATATTCTTCTGTTGTAAGTTTCACTCCACTTCCATCAGCTAACATATGAAGTGTTTGTATAACTCCTTTACCATAAGTAGTTTTTCCTATAACTTTAATTCCTGCTTGTTCTTTTAATGCTGCAACCAAAATCTCAGATGCACTAGCAGAATATTCATTTGCTAAAATTACTACTGGAATATTAATTATTTTATCTTTTTGAGCTTTTCTTATTTCTTCTTCTTCATTTTTATTTTTTGTTATCAATAATATTTTATCTTTACCCACCATTAAATCTGCTATATTTAAGGCTTCTTCTACAACTCCACCACCATTATTTCTAACATCTATAATTAATTTTTTCATTCCTTGATTTACTAATTCATTATATTTCGTTTCAAATTCAGTTGCTGTGTCTCCATCAAAAGACAATATATCTATATATCCGATTTCTGAATCTAACATTTCCGCATCTATATGACTTACTTTAACTTTTTCTCTTTTAACTTCAATTTCTTGTGTTTCTCCATCTCTTAATATTTCAATCTTAGAAGTAGTATTTTCTTCTCCTTTAAGACTATTAGTTAATTCATCTATTTGCTCTCCAGTATATTCAACACCATCTACTTTTACTATATAATCTCCTGCCTTAATTCCTGCCTTATCTGCCGGGTAATCTTTCATTGCACTTACAACTACAACTTTATTTTCCTCTATATCTGTAGTTATATATACACCTATTCCTATAAATTCTCCTTCAGTTTCTTCCATTACTGAACTCATCTCTTCTTTTGTATAATATTCAGAATATGGGTCATTTAGCCCAGATATATAACCTTTTATTGCTCCATCTAGCAAATCTTGCTCATTAATTTCTCCTACATATTCTTTATCTATTAAATCTCTAAAATTTTGTAGTACAGAAGCAATATATTCTGTACTCGCTTCTTCTTCTCCTAACACAGTTGTTAAATAACTTGGATTTTTTCCAGATTTTATATAATTATATATGCCTATTGTCGTTACAAAAAAAGTAATGGCTACAGTTATTATAATTAGCATCACAATTTTATAAATTTTCTCAAATTTTTCTGATTTCATTGTATAGTTACCTCCATCTTAGCTTATTAAGTTTGTTCTTTCATTAAAACATTTGATATTATTCATTTTACATAATTTATTTTAGACTTTTCACCTTAATTTTATACTAAGATGAAATAATTATGGTGCATTAACAAATTGCAATGGATCTGTTCTTGTTCCATTTACTCTAACTTCAAAATGCAAATGCGGTCCAGTTGACATACCTGTTGATCCAACTTCCATTATGAGTTCTCCCTGTTTTACTTCTTTACCTAGTTCAGTTTTTATTGCTTGACCATGTCCGTATAATGTTGTAATCCCATTTCCGTGATTAATCATAACACAATTTCCATAATCTCCTAAATATCCTGCATAACTTACTATTCCATCAAGAGCTGCCACGACAGGTGCTCCAAAACCTGCACTTCCTATATCTATTCCAGAATGATTTTTTGTTATTCCTTGTATAGGATGCTCTCTAAACCCAAAATATGACGTTATTCTTGTTCCTTCCTTTGCTACAGGCCATATCATCTTTCCACCGGTATATTGAATAACAAATTGATTATTGTTTATAGCTGACTGTATTAATGCTTCTATTCTTAGTTCTTCTTGCTTATATTCTTCAATTTTTGTATTTAAATCTCTTTCCTCTATTGAAAGATTTGCTATATAACTTTCTCTTACGAGTTTTGCATTTTCTAAAGCAATAGCTGTTTTCTCTTTATTAACTTTTATTGTTTTTGCATCATTTTCCTGTTTTTCTAAAGCCTGTTTTGTCCTTGATAAAGTATCTCGAATTTTTTTCATATCTTCTAAGATTTCTGAATCTGTCTCAACAATTTGCTGTATTGCATAATAATTTGAAACAAAATCTGCTAATGAAGTAGAAGAAAACAAAAGATCTAAATAACTTGTTTCTCCATATTCATATAATGCAACTAATCTTCTCCTTAATAATTCATCTTGTTTATTATATTTTAACTGTGCATCTTCTAATTTTATTTTATTATCACTTATACTTTTATCTAATTCCTCGATTTTTTGATTCATTTGCATAATTTCGGTTTGATAATTCTGTATGGTATCCCCTATATTTTGAACTTGTATTATTGATGCAGAAAGTTCATCTTGTACATATTGTAAATTGCCTATTGCTTCCTCTTTTTCTTTTGTTACTTGTGTTTTTTGCTCTTGTAATTCATTTGTTCCAATTTCTTGTATTACACTATTATTTTGCACTGTATTAGTATCCTCTGCTAATACAGTTGTTGTAAATATTATACAAATTAAAATCACTATAAAAAAATATATAGTTTTTTTCATACTTTTCTCCTTTTTAAGCCTATTTGTATATTTATGCCTAAAACTTAATTTCAATTTTTTATATTAGACCCTAGAATAAATTGGAAAGTTTTAAAACTTGTAATTATTTTAACTTTCTCTTTGGCTTTTTAGTATATTTGTGTGTAATGCTATCTCTAAGTGACTTTTCTACAATAGGAAATTCCTATTGTAGAACAAATCTCGCTTAGCGAGAACTTTTCTCTACTTTTCTAACTTAACTATATATATTCAAGTTCTCGAAGAAGCGTAAAGATTTTTCTGTGCAATGTATAAAGCTCTATAATTAATAATATTATAGAGCTTTATACATTATGACGCTTTATCTGCACCTGCGGTCATTGTCCAACCTCCAGGTAAATAATCTAGTGGATCTAAGAAAGCAGCATTAAAATAACTTGATATTGATGAGCTTTTTCTTATTTCAAAATGTAAATGAGCTCCTGTACTTGCTCCAGTATTTCCTGATGTTGCTATCACATCTCCTTGTTTTACATATTCTCCATCTGATATATGACTTGTACTTAAATGTCCATATAATGTTATGTATCCACTACCATGAACAACCATTATATATGTTCCATATCCACCTGGATTATTCAAATTATACGCATATCCTGATGCTGAAGCATATACATTTTCATATCTTGCACCTATATCTATTCCTTTATGCCATCTACCCCATCTTTGTTTAACTGTTGAAGTTATAATCTTTGTATTACATGGCCATATAAAACTTCCATCAAATTGTAATCCTGCAGAGCCAGATCCTCCAGAAGAACTATTTGCATTATTAATTTGCTCTTGTGCCTTTTCTAATGCTTCCTTTATAGCATTATCTACAGCATTTATTTCTCCAACAAAATCATCTATTTGTTGTTGTAAACTTTTTTGTTCTTCAGATAATGCATCAACCTTTTTCTGTCTTTCTTGTTTTTTTGCATTAAGTGAAGTACTTAATACTTCTTTTTCTTTTTTAGCAGATTCTACTTGAGCTTTTTCTTCTTCTAAAGTTTTTTTAGTAGCTTCTATTTCTTGTTTTTCTTTAGATATACTTTCCATTAGCTCAGTATCACATTCAGTAATTTGTTGTATTGTATCATAACTTGATATAAAATCTAAAATATTTTCTGAATCAAATAATAGATCTAAAAAACTTACATCTCCATCTTCATATAAAGCTACTAAACGCTTTCTTAATAATTCGTCTTTTTCTTCATATTCTTTTTGCTTTTTATCTATTTCTACTGTCTTTTCTGTTATAGATGTTTCTAAATTTTCTATTTTCGATGACAATTCATCTATTTGATTTTCATTTTCTTCTATTTTACTATCTAAATTTTGTATTTCTGTCATTTGTGCATCTAATTCTTCTTCAACTTCCCCCTGTCTTGCTTCAGCAGCTTCTTTTTGATCTTGTAATTCTTGTTTTTTATCTTTTAATTCTTGTTCACTTTCAGCAAATATAATTTGTGTTTGTAATATTATTAACATAAATACTAAAATTATTGATACAATTTTTCTTTTCATGAGTATCTCTCCTTTTTATACTTTTAAATATTTTCTCATTGATATTACACTACCTATTGCTCCTATGCCCACACCTAAAACTAAATATACAATTAAAATTTTTCCAAACATTGCTTCAAATGGTAATAAAGTTATTGTTTTAATAACATTTGTTATTGAAGATGCTAATATTTTTTCTACTAAGAAATCATAACTTACTCCTATAATTAAAATTGAAATTAAAGCTGCAACAATTCCAATTATTATTCCTTCTACCATAAATGGCCATCTTATAAAACTATTAGTTGCACCTACATATTTCATAATTGATATTTCTTTTCGTCTTGCATGAACTGTTAATTTGATAGTATTTGATATTATAAAAGTTGAAATTACTATTAATAAGACTAAAATTGTCCAAGAAATAATATTTATACCATGTGTAACTGACATAAGTGCTGATATTGTTGTATCCCTACTCGATACTCTTCCTACAAATTCCATTTTTTCTATTTCAGATTTAACCTGTTCACTTTTTGATAAATCTGTTAATGTAACTACATATGATGCTCTAAATGGATTATCTGTATCATAGCCTTCTATCAAATATTGCTTATCATCTAATTGCTCTTTTACATCTTTTAATGCATCTTCTTCAGATATAAATTCTACTTTGTTTACTCCATCTAATGCTTTTATTGTATCTCCTAACTTTGTTATATTCTCTTCTGTCGCTTCTTTTTCTATAAAAACTCTCATTCCTTGCTGACTCTCTAAATCTTTCATCATGTTATTTATATTTTCTCCTGCCAAAAAGAAAATTCCAAATATAATCATAGTTGCACACATTATTACAAGAGAGGCACCTGTTGACTTTTTCTGTTTCCATACATTTTTAAAGCCTTCTCCTATTAAATAACTAAAAATATTATATTTCACTTCTCATACCCACCTTTTTTATCATCTCTTATTATTACACCTTTATCTATTTGAATTACTCTTTTTTTCATTTTATCTACAATATCTTTTGCATGAGTTGCAACTACTACAGTAGTTCCTCTTAAATTAATATCATTTAAAAGTGTCATTATATCCCATGCTGTATCTGGGTCTAAGTTTCCTGTTGGCTCATCTGCTATTAACATTGATGGATTATTAACAAGAGCTCTTGCTAATGCAACTCTTTGCTGTTCTCCACCTGACAATTCATTTGGATATACTTTTGCTTTATTACTTAATCCCACTAAAGATAATACCATTGGTACTTGTCTTCTAATATGTCTTGGAGTTGATCTTACTATGTACATTGCATATGCAACATTATCATATACTGTTTTATCTGGTAATAATCTAAAATCTTGAAAAACCACTCCCATACTTCTTCTTAAATATGGCACTCTACTTGGTTTTAAAAAAGTTGTATCTTTACCATTTATAATAATATTCCCTGAAGTAGGTTCCTCTTCTTTTAATATTAATTTTATTAATGTAGATTTTCCAGAACCTGAAGTTCCTACTAAAAATGCAAATTCTCCTTTATCTATTCTAAAATTAGCATTTTGTACTGCCTTTGTTCCTGTATCATATGTTTTACTTACATTTCTAAATTCTATCATACAATTTCTTTTCTCCTTTATGTTACATAATTTTGCCATATGTTCTATATCCTTTCATATCATATCAATAAACCTCTTTTTTTGCAATAGTTTTTATACAAAAAAAGAGCATTATTTTTGCCCTTTTTTGAGTTTTTATTTATTTTTCTCTCTTTTTCTCACTTTTTAAAAATTTACAAAAAATTCACATTTTTCCATTTTCTATCTCTTGAACTATGTATTTTGCACTAATTTTATAATAATCTAATAATTCTTCTGCTGTTCCAGATTGTCCAAATGTATCTTTTACACCTATTCTAGTAACTTTTATTGGATATTCATCTGCTAAAACTTCACATACAGCACTTCCTAAGCCTCCAATAATACTATGATCTTCAACAGTAAAGAGATTTTTAGTTTCTTTAGCACATTTTATAATTAAATTTTTATCTATTGGCTTAATAGTATGCATATCTATAACTCTTATACTTATTCCTTTATTTTCTAATATCTCTTTTGCTTTTATTGCTTCTGCAACACATATTCCAGTTGCAATAATAGTTGCATCTTTTCCTTCTCCTATTTGTATTCCTTTTCCTATCTCAAATCTTTGTCCTTCTTCATATATTATATTTGTTTTAGCTCTTGCCAATCTTAAATATACAGGACCTGGTATTTTAGAAATTTCTTGTACTGCCCATTTACATTCAATATCATCACTAGCACATATTACTTTCATGTTTGGAAGTACTCTTGCTAAAGCTATGTCTTCTAACATTTGGTGTGTTGCGCCATCTTCTCCTACAGTTAAACCAGCATGTGTAGCACATATCTTTACATTTAAATTAGGATAACATATACTATTTCTAATTTGATCATATGCTCTTCCCATTGCAAACACTGCAAAAGTACTGGCATATGGTATCTTGTCACATGTTGCAAACCCAGCTGCTGTAGCCATCATATCTTGTTCTGCTATACCCATATTAAAAAATCTATCTGGAAATTTTTTTGCAAATTCGCATGTTTTTGTTGCACTTGATAAATCTGCGTCTAATACTACTATATTTTTATTTTCCTCTCCTAATTTTGCTAAAGCTTCTCCATAACTTTCTCTAGTTGCTTTTTTTATATCTTGCATTTTATATTCCTCCTTCTGAATCTTTTTTTTGCATTTCTAATATACTATGTTCTTTTTCTCTCAATTCATTCATAGCAATATTATATTCTTCATCATTAGGTGATTTTCCATGCCACTGTGCTTTTCCTTCCATAAAAGATACACCTTTTCCTTTTGTAGTCTTTGCAATCACAACTGTTGGTCTTTGCTTTATTTGTTTTGCTAAATCAAAACTTGCTATTAATTCTTCTACATTATTGCCATCTATTGAAATTACATTAAATCCGAAACTTTTAAATTTATCATATATATGTTTCAAACTTTTTACTTCTTCTATATTTCCGTCTATCTGTAATCCATTATAATCTACAATAACACATAAATTATCAAGTTTATATTTATTAGATGACATTGCAGCTTCCCATACTTGCCCTTCTTCTAATTCTCCATCACCTAGCAAACAATATACCCTATATCCATCATGATTTAATTTCGAACTTAATGCCATTCCATTTGCTACAGATAGCCCTTGTCCTAATGAACCAGAAGTCATATCTACTCCTGGTAATTTATTTTTATCTGGATGTCCTTGTAATCTACTTCCAAGTTTTCTAAATGTTTGTAACTCTTTTTTATCAAAATATCCTTTACAAGCTAAAGTACTATATAGAGCTGGTGAACAATGTCCTTTTGATAATACAAACCTATCTCTTTCTGGTGCAGATGGTCTTTTTGGATCTATATTCATTTGGTTAAAATACAATACTGCCATAATATCAGCACAAGAAAGTGATCCTCCTGGGTGACCAGATTGTCCATAATATACTTCTTCTATAATCCCAATTCTAATATCATTTGCAATTTTCTCTATAGCATATTTATTCGTAATTTTCATTTTTATATCAATTCCTTTCACTTTTACAAATTTCATCTAGATTATACCACGTTACTTTTTTTAAATCTAGTACTACAACTATTTTTATTCAATTTTCTATAATCTTAAAATATATATAAATAAAATTTTTAATATTAACAAATCTTTATTCTCTATAAAATAATTTTAATATATTTACATGAGTTATAATCAAGCAAAATTTTTTCTTGCTTTTTTTCTTTTTTATTATTATAATATTTGTATGAGAACTTTAATTGTAGATAAAAAAAATGATGGAAAAAAATTAGATATTATTTTACTTAATAATTTTAATGGTTTAAATATTAATACTTTTTTTAAAGCACTTAGAAAAAAAGATATAAAAGTAAATGGTAAAAGAGTTAATTCAAATATAAGAGTCTTTTATGGAGATATTATTGATATTTTTGTAAGTGATAACTTACTTTTTAAAGAAATTAATCTTGACATTATTTATGAAGATAATTATATACTTATTGTAGATAAACCTATTGGTATAGAAGTTTTAGGTGAAAATTCATTAATTAGCATTTTAAAAAACAAATATAATTATATCCAGCCTTGCCATAGACTAGATAGAAATACATCTGGTTTAGTATTATTTGCCAAAACTCTTGAAGCCCTTTCAATTATTTTAGATAAATTTAAAAATCATGAAATAGAAAAACACTATATTGCAACTGTATATGGAATTCCAAAAGATACAGAAAAAACATTAACTGCATATTTATTTAAAGATTGCAAACAATCTAAAGTATATATTTCTGATATTTTTTCTAAAGGTTATAAGAAAATAGTTACATCTTATAAACTTATATCTAAAAATATTAAAAATAATACATCTGTATTGGACATAACTTTACATACTGGGAGGACTCATCAAATAAGAGCACATTTAGCTCATATTGGTTATCCAATTATAGGTGATGGAAAATATGGAATAAATTCTATAAATAAAAAATTTAATAAATCATACCAAATGTTAGAGAGTTATTTAATTAAATTTAGTTTTACCTCAGATGCTGGAATATTAAATTATTTAAATAATAAAATTATAAGTAAAAAGGTATAATAATTTATACCTTTTTATCTTTCATTTGCTTTTCCTTTATTCTTTTCCCATTTTTTTGTTGCTATTTCTATTTGTCTAGCGATATTAGCCTGTTGTTTTTCTGTTACTCCATATGGATCATCGTTCTTTTTCAGGCTCTCTCTATATGCTTTTGCTCTACTTCCAAACTCACCTTTTATTACTTCCCCCATATTTTAACCTCCATTCGAGTTAATTTTTACCTCTATTTATTATACTACATTTTAAAGAATCTTTCAAATTCTTCCGCAGAAAGTACTTCCTTCTTTATTAATTCTTGAGCTATCTCATGCAATTTATCCATATGTTCTGAAAGAATTTTTTGTGCATTGTAATATGCATTATCCATTAAATTTTTAACTTCTAATCCAATTGCATCACTATATTTACTTCCTAACATTTCTAATTCATATGGATCTTTTTCTATATTAATTGAAATCGGACCTAAAGTATCGCTCATTCCATATAAAGTAACCATATCTCTTGCTATTTTTGTAGCTACTTCTATATCATTCATAGCTCCTGTTGATATATCATTTATAACTAATTTTTCTGCTGCTCTTCCACCAAATAATGCTATTAATTTTTCTTCCATTTCAGTTTTTGATATATAGCACTTATCTTCATCTGTTTTATACATTGTATATCCTCCTGCTATTCCACGTGGTATTATTGATACTTCTTTTACTTCTTTTTGAGTTGGAAGATATTTGCTAACTATAGCATGTCCTGCTTCATGATATGCAGTTATCCTTTTATCTTTTTCAGAAATTACTCTACTATGTTTTTCTATTCCAACAGTCACCTTCTTTACTGCTTCTTCTATATCTTGTCTGGTAATTGCTTCATGTTTATTAATAGTTGCTATTATTGCTGCTTCATTTAATATATTAGCAAGTTCTGCTCCTGTAAATCCTGCTGTATCTTGTGCTATACTTGACAAGTTTACATCTTCACTAATCTTTTTATCTTTTGCATGTATTTCTAATATTTCTTTTCTTCCTCTTAAATCTGGTAAAGCAATTGTTATTTGTCTATCAAATCTTCCAGGTCTTAGTAATGCTGTATCTAGCATTTCTGGTCTATTTGTTGCTGCTAAAACTATTATAGTTTCGTTTGTATCAAATCCATCCATTTCCACTAATAATTGATTAAGTGTTTGGTTATTTTCTGATTCAGCACCACTTTGACTTGTTCTTCTTGAGCCTATTGCATCAATTTCGTCGATGAATACTATACATGGTGATATTTTTTTTGCCTTTTCAAATAATTTTCTTACACGTGAGGCACCTAATCCTGCAAACATCTCAATAAATTCTGAGCCACTCATTGAAATAAAAGGAACATTAGCTTCACCAGCAATAGCTTTAGCTATTAATGTTTTTCCAGTTCCAGGTTTTCCACAAAGTAATACTCCTCTCGGTATTTTTGCACCCATATTATAAAATTTTTCTGGCTTTTTTAAGAAATTTACAATTTCAATTAATTCTTCTTTTTCTTCATCTAATCCTGCTACATCTTTAAAAGTTACTCTTGTATTTGATGTTTCAGAATCATATACTTTTCCTTTTTCACCTAACCCTTGCATTTTATATATTAGTATAAATAATGCTATGAGTACTATTGTAGGAAACATTGTAAATAAAATCGAACTTATTTGTACAAATATATTTTGCTTTACTGGATTAAAGTCTATATCACTTCCTGCTTCTAGTTTACTTTGCACTAACTCAACAAATGCTTGTGTACTTGGTATAATCGCTGTTTTTTCTTTTTCCTCACCTTTAAATTTTACTTTAACTGAACTACTACCTGCTGTCATAGTTATTTCTTCAATTGTTCCTGCATCCATTTCCTTTATTAATTCAGTGTAAGAAAGCGAATTTTTTTCTTCTTGTTCTTTTGATATTTTATTATATGCTAATATTAATATAAATAATAATATTATTATACCTAACCCTATTGCAATGTACATTAGTTTTTTCTTTTTGTTTTTTATTTCTGCATTTTCTCTTTGTCCACTATTTTTTTCCATATAATTTATCACTTTCCTTTCTTAGGCATTGTCCCCTTCTAATTCTCCACTTCTTTCTTTAGTATCTTTCTCTTTTTTCTCTTCTTTCTTATTTTTTTCATCTTTATTAATATCTTTATTTTCATTCCTTGTTTCTTCATTTTCTTTTATTTCTTTTTTTATTTTTTTCTGTTCTTCTATTATTTTTCCTATTTCCATTTGTTGTTTTATCAAATTTGATCTTATCATTAAAATTGCAGTAATTATATAAATATAAGTTATTCCTATATACATTACTTGAAAATATTCTATATATATTCCAGTAATTGAATTAAACAAAACATATATCGAATTTAATAAAATAGGTAATGTTATAGCATGAACTACTATATTAAAATTTGCTGTCATCCTTACTTTCATACCAAATATTCTACATGTAATAAAAGATAATATTGCAAAAATAAATACATCTAAAAGCGTTGTTATAAAATATATTGGTAAAAAATATATTAAAAACATAAAAAACATAACTGCATTTATAGTAAATATATTTTGTCCCGTAAAATATTCATTTATTATATTCTTATCCAATTTTTGTATATCATATTGTCCAAGAAAATCTTGGTATGTTGTTTCTGTCACTGTACTTAACATCTCTGTTTTCAATAACATTTTATCTTTTAATAGAACTATTGCATTAGCTTCTTTTACTATATCTGATTTATAATCATCTAATTTAGCTTGTCCAGTATCAGATGTATCAATTATTATTTTTATATTTATATCTTCATTATTTTGTATAATTATTGGTTCATTCTGTTCAAATTTCAAAATTCCGTCAGCATAAGTAAAATTGGGTATATTTTCATTATAATATTTAATCGCCTTATTTTCTAATGTATAAATCTTATAAGTCATACTTATAGATATAAAAAATACAAATATAAGCACTAATAAAAATATATATTTTAATGAATTTGCTATTTTTTCCATAGCAAATTCCTGATATTTTTCAAAACATTTTATACTTAGCCAAACTCTTTTTAAAAATGAGTCTTTTTTTTCTGATTTCTTTTCATCCATCGTTTGTATTTCCTTTCATGTATACATTATTTCCAAATTTTATTTTTCTATTCTTTCTAATTCAAAACCTTGTTTTGTATCTTTAATTATATATCCCTTTTCCTTTATTTCTTCTCTTATTTTGTCTGATACAATCCAATTTTTTTCTTTTCTTGCTTTTTCTCTTTGCTCTATTAATTCTTCAATTTCTTTTGGTATATTAAGATTATTTTTTTCTTGCTTTTTTATTTTCTTTAAATCTAACCCTAATACTTGATCAAATTCTAAAATTAATTCTGCAAAAATTTTCGATTTTTCTTTTTCTTTTATAATATCCCACAAAACACTCATTGCTACTGGCATATTCATATCATCATTTATAGCTTTTAAAAATTTAAATCTATACTCTTTTATTTTTTCATTACTACTTACTATATTATTATTAGATTCTAAATGCTTTAAATACCCTTCTCTTAACCTTTGTAAAGATTTTTGAGCAGATTTTATAGATTCAAATGTAAAGTTTAATTTAGTCCTATAATGTGCTGTAAAGCAAAACATTTTATATGCTAGTGGCTCTACTCCTATTTCTTCTAAATCAGTAATTGTATATACATTTCCTAAACTTTTAGACATTTTCCCACCATCTACTTGTAAAAATTCACAATGTAGCCAATATCTAGCTGGTATTTTCCCTGTTCTTCCCTTACTTTGTGCTATTTCATTTTCATGGTGTGTTGGAATATGATCTATTCCACCTGTATGTATATCAAATTGGTTTCCTAAATATTTTTGCCCCATAGTTGAACACTCTAAATGCCAACCTGGATATGATAATCCCCATGGACTATTCCACTTCATAATATGATTATCTGATGCTTTTATCCATATTGCAAAATCATATGGATTTCTTTTTTCTGAATCAACTTCTACTCTTGCACCTGCTATTTGTTCATCTAAACTATTATTTGATAAAACTGGATATTTGTCTAATTTTGATATATCAAAATAAATTCCTTTAGAAGTTTCATAACCATAACCATTTTTTATTATTTCTTTAACATATTCTATCATATCTGGTATGTGTTCAGTAGCTCTTGCTATTATATCTGGTACATCTATATTTAATTTTTCTAAATCCTTAAAAAATGCTTTTTCATAAAACCTTGCTATTTCATATGGATCTTTATTCTCTTTTTTGGCTGCTTTTATCATCTTGTCTTCACCTTCATCTGCATCAGATTCTAAATGTCCTACATCTGTAATATTCATTACATGTTTAAGTTTATATCCATTATATTTTAATACTCTTCTTAATGTATCCATAAATATATATGTCCTAAAATTCCCAATATGAGCATAATTATATACAGTAGGTCCACAAGAATATATTCTTACTTCATCCCTATCTATAGGGATGAAGTTTTCTTTCTTCCTGCTAAGTGTATTATAAAATGTTATATTCATTATTACCTCCTAATCTTCTTGAACAGTATTTGTTTGAATCTCATTTTTTGTATCATCTTCATCATTCTTTTTCAATTTTGAAATTGTAATTGTTATTACAGTTCCTTCTTCTACTTCTGTATTTATTTTATGGCTTTGTTCTAATACTTCACCATCTTTACCGCTAGTAACTTCTTTCTCTATGATTTTGTATTTTAAATTACTTGCTTTTAATTTTGCTATAGCCTCATTTTTTGTAAGTCCTACTAAATCTGGAACCTTAACATTTTGAGTTGTTGTAGGCTCTTCAATTATTTCATTATTATCTCCGTTATTTTCTTCTTCTTTTTTCGTATGTATATCACAAATGTCTGTTATCGGTGTCTTATATTTTCCTCCATCATTTGTTTTCCATAAATTTGTGTTTTCCTTTTCTGGTTTTGCTAAATATGTTACTTGTTCTGTTTCAGTACAAAATTCATTAGCTATTTTTCCACTTTCTTTACATATAGTTTGTTTTATATGTCCTGTACATTTATCTGGTATAGTTCCTTTAACATAATACTCTGTTGAAGTATGTGTACATGATTCTGTTGCCACCATCCCACTATCAGTACAAATCTTAGCAGTGACAACATTTGTTGGTTTTGTAAATGTTTTCTTTTCTAACCCTGAATGTATATCTTTCATAATTGCTGCCCATATTTTTGATGCGACATTTCCACTTACTCCTCTTGGTGTTTCTGGATTATCAAAACCATACCAAGTTGTTGCTGTATAATATGGGGTAAATCCACATAACCATCTATCTCTATATTCATCCGTTGAACCGGTTTTAGCTCCAACATCTATCCCTGAAATAGCACAATTAGTTGCTGTTCCGCTTCTTACTGGTCCTTTTAAAATTTCTTTCATAATATATGCATTTTCTGTAGACATTACCCTCTCTTTTTTCTGTTCTGCTTCTAATATAACATTTCCACTTGCATCTTCTACTTTTGTATAAAATGTAGGTTCTATATACTCACCATCATTTGCTATTGTAGCATATGCTCCTGCCATTTCTAATGGTGATACACCATATGTTCCTAAAGCTAAAGTTATATCTGTTCCTACTGCCTCTTGTGTAACTGATGTAACTCCCATTTTATTTAAAAACTCTACTGAATTTTTTGGTCCTAACTCTTTTAATATTTTTAAGTTTACTACATTTGAAGATAGAGTTATACCTCTGCTTACAGTCATTAATCCATTAAAACTTCCAGAATTATGTGGTGCATATCCACCTCCAAAATCTGTTAATGAATCGTCATATACAGTTCCAGATGTAACCACTCCTTTTTCTAGAGCTGGTGCAACAACTGCAATTGGTTTCATAGATGATCCTGGTTGAATTAAACTTTGTGTAGCTCTATTTATTCCTATTGCATTACTATCTGTTCCTAATCCTCCCATTATTCCTACAACTTGACCATTAGTATGATCAATTATTACCATTGCTGATTGAGTATGTCCTTCATTCTTTAATGTTCCATCATCATTTTTTTCTCTACCATTAATAATGTATTTATCTAATGCGTATTCTTCTTCCATTCTTGTTTGTATATCTGTATCTTGTGTTGTATATATCTTTAATCCTCCACTACTTACTTGAAGTTGTGCCATTTCTTCTGACCAACCTTTTTTCTCTATTAGATCATTTACTACTTGTTTTCTTGCTGCTGCAACTAAATAAGAATAATCACTATTATTTGTTATAGTCCCTTCTTGAAAAGGTAATCCATTTTCCACTTTTTGTTTAGCTTGGTTATATTCTTCTTCATTTATTTTTCCTTGTTCTTTCATTTCGTCAAGTACTAAAGTTGTTCTTGATTTTATTTTATCTGCATTTTCATCTCCATAAAATGGATTATATGCATTAGGTGCATGGTTAATTCCTGCTATATATGCACACTCTGCTATATCTAAATCTTTTGCTGATTTATTAAAATAATACTTTGCCGCCATCTCTACACCATGAATATTTTTTCCATATCCCCCAAGATATATTAAATTTAAATACAACTCTAATATTTGTTCCTTAGACAATATTTTTTCAACTTGATATGCTCTTGATATTTCTCTTATTTTTCTTTCAACACCAGCCCAGCCTGAATCATCATCATCTTCTTTTAAATTTTTTATTAATTGCTGTGTTATAGTACTTCCTCCACCAGCAGTAGATTCTCCTTTATTTATTATGTATTGGATTGTTACTTTTGCTGTTCTTAATAAATCTACTCCATGATGATCATAAAACTTTCTATCTTCTATTGCTACAAAAGCCTGTGGTAAATATGACATATTTCCTATACTTACATTTTCTCTATTTTCATCTCCAGTAAATTTTGCAATTACATTTCCATTTTTATCATATGCTGTGCTATTTTCAAATTTTATTACAAGTTCACTTTCAGATATTGCAAATTCATCACTAAATATAATACCTGCAACAATTCCAGCTCCAATAATACACATTAGTACAAATAAAATTGCTATTACTTTTATGACTTTTTTTAATTTTGTATGTTTTTTCTTTTCCGTTTTTACCTTTTTATTTTTTTTATATTTCTTTGTTTCTTCTTTTTCATTACTATTTTTATTTTTTTTATTACTTCCCATATTTTTTCCTCCTTGGAATAAAATTTATATACGTATTATATTATATTTTCCTAAAAAAAGAAAGTCTTTTTATTTATTTTGAGAGTAATATTCTAATATATCCTCTGGTTTTTGTACTAAGACCGCTCCTTCACTTATAAGTTTATTACATCCTACTGAATTTCTCCAATTTATACTACCTGGTACAGCAAAAATATCCCTTCCTTGTTCTAATGCAAAATCTACAGTTATCATACTTCCGCTTTTCTCTTTAGCTTCTACAACTACAACTCCTATAGATAATCCACTTATTATTCTATTTCTCTGTGGAAAATGGAATTTTTCAGGCATTGTTCCTGGAATATATTCTGATATTAATATTCCACCTCTATTTACTATTTCGTTTGCAATTATATAATTTTCTTTTGGATATATTATATCTAAACCACTTCCTAAAACAGCTATTGTTCTTCCTTTAGCATTTAAGGTACCTATATGAGCACTTGTATCTATTCCCTTCGCTAGTCCACTTACAATATTTATATTCTTTAAAGCTAATTTATATGCTATATTTTTTGCTGTTTCTATACCGTAATTAGTTGCTTGCCTACATCCTATAATTGCTATGTTCATTCCATTTAATATAGATTTATTTCCTTTTACAAATAGATATATAGGCATATCATATATTTGCCTTAATATATTAGGATATTCTTCACTTTCTATTGAAATTATATCAATATTATTTTTTTCCATACATTTTTGATATTTATATGTTTTCCTTTTATATATTTCATTCGTCATTTGATCTGCAATATCTTCATTTATCCCATTTACTGTTAATAATTCTTTTTTCTTTGCTTTATATATTTCTTCTATAGTTCCAAATTTTTTTATTAATTCTTGAATTGTTTTATTTTTCAAATCTTTAAATATTGATAACCATATCCAATATTTATCTTTTTCTTTCATTTATGTCCTCACATTCTTCTCTTTTAGACACAAAGAGACTAAATATTATTTTATTTAGCCCCCCCTTATATTTATAACATTTGTTCTTTTGTTGCTTTTATAACATTATTCATAAGCATAGTTATTGTCATAGGTCCTACACCACCTGGCACTGGAGTAATATATGATACTTTATCTTTTAAGTTTTCATAATCTGCATCTCCTGATATTTTTCCTTGTTCATCTCTATTAATTCCTACATCAATTACAATAGCTCCATCTTTCACCATATTTTCTTTTAGAAATTTAGATTTTCCTAATGCTACCACAACTATATCAGCTTTTTGGGTTATTTCTTCTATATTTTTCGTCCTTGAATGGCATATCGTAACTGTTGCATGTTTTGCTAAAAAACATTGTGCTAAAGGTTTCCCTACTATATTACTTCTTCCTACTATAACTGCATTTGTACCTTCAAGATTAATATTATATTTTTCTAATATTTTGATAATACCATATGGAGTACATGAAACAAATGTATCTTGTCCTAATGAAAGTTTTCCTACATTTATTGGATTAAAGCCATCAACATCTTTTTCTGGACTTATTCTTTGAAATGCTTTATCTATATTTAAGTGCTTTGGTATTGGGCTCTGTAGCAATATGCCATTAACATCTTTTCGTTTATTCAATTTATCAATAATTGAATATAACTCTTTTTCTTCTATTGTTGATGGAAGTAAATATTCTTCATATTGAATTCCAATATCATCACAAGCCCTACTTTTATTTCTAACATATATTTGTGATGCTTTATCATCTCCAACCATAATTACAGCTAATTTTGGTATAATATTATATTCTTTCAATCTATTTACTTCTTTCTTTAATTCTGATCTTATTTCTGCTGACAATTCTTTTCCATTCATTATTATGCTCATTACTTTTTCTCCTCTTTTAAATTTATAATATTATTTACTTGCATTTTTCCAGCTCTTGTAACTTTATTATATCCATATTTATTTTTTAGTTCATCAATTACTTTATCTAATTTACCTTGCTTTTCTTGTTCTTTACTTTCAAACAATGAAATTTGTTTTTCTTTTTCATCTTCTAATCTTTCTACTTTTACTCCTATTAATCTAATAGGTTCATCTTTATATAGTTCTATCAATAATTTCTTTACTTCTTCATATATAATTTTCGTACTATCTGTCAAATAATTTAATTTTTTTTGATGAGAATTTACTACAAAATCACTTGTTTTTAATGTAACTCCTACTACTCTTGCTAACATTCTTTGCTTTCTTAACCTATATGTAACTTGTTCTGTTAATGCTAATAAAATCTCTTCTATTTTTTCTATATTTCTTTCGTCATGTGGAAGTGTTATAGAATTACCTATACATTTTGGTTTTTCCTTTTCATATTCGACTTTCGAATTGT
The DNA here is from genome assembly GCA_944388605.1 of uncultured Clostridia bacterium. Taxonomy (GTDB): domain Bacteria; phylum Bacillota; class Clostridia; order TANB77; family CAG-508; genus CALXJJ01. The sequence continues at coordinate 8,798 of CALXJJ010000015.1, read as the reverse complement.
CTATTCCATTTGCATATTCCCAAATAAGTTTTCCATACTTTCCAAATATTCTATGTATATCTTTCTCTTGTTTTTTGGCTAAATCGCCTATTGTTTTTATTCCCATTTTTTCTAATTTTGGTACATTTTTTCTTCCTACCATAAACAAATCTGAAATATTTAATTTCCACATTTTCTCTTCTATTTCATTTTCATATAATGTATGAATCTTATCTGGTTTTTCAAAATCTGATGCCATTTTCGCTAAAAGTTTATTATGCGCAATACCTATGTTTACAGTAAAACCTAATTCTTTTTTTACTCTATATTTTATTTCTTGTGCTATATCCATTATTTTTCTTCCTGCAAGAAAATGAGTTAAATCCATAAAACATTCATCTATTGAAAATCTTTGTATTTCATTTGTATATTCTGATAGTAATTCGTACAATTTATTAGAATATTTTATATATATACCAAAATTGCTATTTATTACTAATATTTTTGGACACTTTTTTCTTGCAAAATAAATTGGCTCTCCTGTTTTAATTCCAAATTGTTTTGCTATATTACTTTTAGCCAACACTACACCTTTTCTTTTTTCTTCATCTCCACCTATTATTGATGGTATTGTTCGTATATCTATATTTGCACCATTCTTCAATTCTTCGACAGCTGTCCAAGACAAAAAAGCATTATTTACATCTACATGTAAAATTTGACGCTCCATCTTAACCACCTAAGTGTTATTATAAAACATATGTTTGGTTTTGTCAATACTATTTATTATTTTTTATAATATTTTTTTATTCTATCTATAGCTTCTATCGTGTTTTCTCTATCTCCAAATGCAGTTAATCTAAAAAATCCTTCACCACATTTTCCAAAGCCTACACCTGGAGTTCCTACTATATTAACATTTTCTAATAACTCATCAAAAAATTCCCATGAACTTTTTCCATTTGGAACTTCTAACCATATATATGGTGAATTAATTCCTCCATAAACATTAAAACCTGCTTCTTCTAACCCTTCTTTTATTATTTTTGCATTTTCTCTATAATATTCTATATTTTTATCTATTTCTTTTCTTCCTCTTTCTGTATATATTGCTTCTGCTCCTCTTTGAGTTATATATGGTGTTCCATTGAATTTTGTACATTGACGTCTATTCCACATTTTTCTTACTTCTACTTCTTCTCCATTTTCTTTATATGCTTTTACTTCCTTAGGTATTACTACATATCCACATCTTACACCTGTAAATCCCGCTGTTTTTGAATAGCTTTTAAACTCTATTGCAGTCTCTTTTGCTCCTTCTATTTCAAAAATACTATGTACAGTATTTTGGTCTTGTATAAACCTTTCATATGCTGCATCATATAAAATAATAGATTTATTATTCTTAGCATATTCAACCCATTTTTTTAGTTCCCCTTTTGTCATTGTTGCTCCTGTTGGATTATTTGGAGAACACAAATAAATGATGTCTACATGTTCTTTTGGAAGTTCTGGCATAAAATTATTTTCTTTCGTACATGGTAAATATACTACTGGTTTTTCTTTATTAATTCTTCCACACATAATATTTGTATCTAAATATACTGGATAAACTGGATCTGTTATAGCTACTTTATTATTTTTACTAAATATTTCTGTAATATTTCCAGTATCACATTTTGCGCCATCTGAAACAAATATTTCATCTAAGTCAATATCTATCCCTTTATCTTGATAATCATATTTAGCTATTTTTTCTCTTAAAAAATCATATCCTTGCTCTGGTCCATATCCTCTAAACGTTTCTTTTTGTCCCATTTCTTCAATTGCTTTCTTCATAGCTTTAACAACTTCAGGAATTAAAGGTAAAGTAACATCTCCTATTCCTAATTTTATTACTTTTTTATTTGGATTTTTTATTTGATATTCATTTACTTTTTTAGCTATTGTTGAAAATAAATAACTTTCTTCTAAATTAAAATAATTTTCGTTTACTTTAATCATTTTTCATCCACTCTCCTTCAAAAACTATTTCTGCTGGTCCGGTCATATATATATGATCATTTTCCTTATTCCATTCTATTTGTAAATCTCCTCCTAAAAGGTGTACATATACATTATTATTTGTGTAATTACTTAATATACTAGCAACAACACTTGCACATGCACCTGTTCCACAAGCCATAGTCTCTCCTGTTCCTCTCTCCCATACTCGCATTTTTATATTTTCCTTATCAAGTATCTGAATAAATTCAACATTTGTCTTTTGTGGAAAATGTTTATCTATTTCTACTATTTTTCCATATCTTTCTACATCAAATTTATCTACGTTATTTATAAAAGTAACAGCATGTGGGTTTCCCATTGATACCGGAATAAATTCAAATTCCTTATCATCTACTTTTAATAGTAATTTTTCTTTTTCACATTTTACTGGTATTTTTTCTTTATCTAATATCGGTTCTCCCATATCCACCTTTACAGTATCTACTTTTTCGTTCACAATATTAAGTTTTAACTGTTTGATACCTGCTAAAGTTTCTATTGTAATATTTTTTTTATTTGTTAATCTTTTGTCATATACAAACTTGCCAACACATCTGATGCCATTTCCACACATTTCAGCTTCGCTTCCATCTTGGTTAAACATTCTCATTTTAAAATCTGCTATATCACTATTGCAAATACATATAACTCCATCTGAGCCTATTCCAAAATGTCTATCACTCATAACTTTTGCTAATTTAGGCATTTCATCTATATTATATTTATTATTTATACAATCAATATATACATAATCATTGCCTAAACCATTCATTTTTGTAAATTTTATCATTTTTACTATCATTCCTTTCTAAGGAATAAATCTGGTTTGAAAAGAATTAAATTTTGAGCAGTCAAAACGAGTTTAAATTTTTAACGATGTTTGACAACGTCAAAATTGTAATTATTTTTCAACCTTTAATCTCCTTAAATATTTTATCAATATTTTATCGAAAATGTAATTACAATTTTTCTTGTGCTATTATATCACTATATTAAAAAAATAAATAGAATGAATTTAAAATTCATTCTATTATACCTCATTAATTTTTATATCTCTTACATGATCTATTTTTTCCCATTTTGTTTCTCTTTTAAACAAACATTTAAAATTTATTAATAACCATGATCCTAGAAATAATGGATAACATAACAGACCTTTTATCATAGGTTTTATTGGTTTACCATCTAACTTCATTATTACTATAGCAATAAATATAGGCAATAGGAATGTTGGTATTAAAAATCTTAAACAATTTATAATTAAATCATATGTTGTCATTGCATTAGCTAAATACATAATAAAATTCATTAGTACTAGTATTATTGTTAAAACAAACATCGGTATACTTCCAAGCATATATAGTAAACCGTCAAAATTCATCAATGTTTTCTTTTCTTTCACTGCTATCGCTAGGGCTTTTGTATATTCTTTCAAACATTGTATATGACCTACTGTCCATCTAGTTCTTTGTGACCACGATTGTTTAAAATCTACTGGCTGTTCATCATATACTATTGCATCTGTAGCCCATCCTAATTTCTTCCCTGCAATTATTCGTTTTAATGAAAATTCTATATCTTCAGTAAGAGTTTTTGTGTTCCAACCTTCAGGTTTTATTACATCAAATTTAACCATAAATCCGGTACCATTTATTAATGGTGATAATCCCAAATTATACCTTGCTAAATGATAAAAACGATTCATTGTCCAATAAAATAATGCATATCCTGCTGAAACCCAGCTGTCTGTAGGATTTTTTATATCACGATATCCTTGAACAACATCCTCACCTTGACATAATTTCTTATTCATACTCTTTAGAAAGTTTTTATCCACAATATTATCTGCATCGAATATGCAAAATGCATCATATTGAGCATTTTCTTCTATTTTTTTTTGTAAAAACCACTGAAGTGCATATCCTTTTGTTTTATGTTCTGGATCATTTCTTTCCATTACAATAGCTCCTGCATCCTTTGCTATTTTTGCAGTATCATCAGTGCAATTATCTGCTATTACATAAATATCATATAATTCTTTTGGATAATCTTGTCTTTTTAAGCTTTCTACTAAATTTTTAATTACATTTGATTCATTATGCGCAGGTATAATTGCCATAAAACGATTATTTTTTTCTTCTAATATAGGTTTTTCCTTTAATTTCACCAATGAACATATGCTAACAATTATTTGATACAACCAGAATATAGTTATAATCCATACTAGAGCTTGTTGTATGATATACAAATATTCCATTTTCTATTATTCCTTTCTAAGATATAAGACTGGTTTTAAAAGATTACATTTTGACTAATCAAATAACTACTGTGTATCATATATTGATAATTTTCGATGTAAAATTTAAGACCGTCAAAATTATAATTATTTTTCAATCTTTTACCTCTCTTTATAATATATACTTTTATCTTTATAATATTCTTCTTTTATATTATACTATTTTTCGATTTTTTTTGCAACTTTTAATGCGTTTTTTTATAATTTCATTTAATATAAATTAAATTATTTCATACTAATCTGTATATTAGCTTTTTCAATGCAATAAAAACAAATTGGAAAGCCTTTAAATTAGTACAAATTTCATGCTTTCCAATTTGTTCTTTCATAAAAATAATTTTAGGTTCATATATAAATTATATATTCATATTCTCTTCTTTTCTTCCTACCTCTAAGTCTTTCATATTTAAATTTATTCTTCCTTGATCGTCTATATCTGTTACCTTTACAGTTACTTCATCTCCAACATTCAAAACATCTTCTACTCTTTCTATTCTCTTACTTGAAATTTTAGAAATATGAAGTAATCCTTCTTTTCCTCCTATATCTATAAAAGCTCCAAAAGGCATTATTTTTGTTACAATTCCTTCATATATTTCTCCAGGTTCTATTTCTTTTACAATTTTGTCTATTAATTTCAATGCTTTCTTTCCACTCTCTGAATCTGTAGTGTATATATATACTCTACCATCTTCCTCTATGTCTATTTTCACACCAGTTTCTTCTATTATTTTATTTATAACTTTTCCCCCAGTTCCTATTACATCTTTAATTTTATCTACTTCTATTTTTGTTGTAATAATTCTAGGAGCATATTTTGAAATTTCTGCTCTAGGTTTGTCTATTACTGGTAACATTATATTATCTAAAATATAGTCTCTAGCCTGTTTTGTTCTTTCAAAAGCTTGTTCTATAATATCATATGTTAATCCATCTATTTTTATATCTACTTGAATTGCTGTAATACCATCTTTTGTTCCTCCAACCTTAAAATCCATATCACCAAAAAAATCTTCTATTCCTTGAATATCTGTAAGCATTATATATTTATTTGGATCTTCTGAATCTGTTACCAAACCTGTAGATATTCCTGCAACAGGTTTCTTTATTGGAACCCCTGCATCCATTAACGCTAAAGTGCTTCCGCAAATACTAGCTTGAGATGTTGAACCATTTGATGATAAAACTTCTGAAACTACTCTTATTGCATAAGGGAATTCTTCTTCTGATGGAATTACTGGTACTAATGCTTTTTCTGCTAAAGCTCCATGACCTATCTCTCTTCTTCCTGGTCCGCGAGATGGTCTTGCTTCTCCTACACTATATGATGGGAAATTATATTGATGCATATATCTTTTTGTTTCTTCCTCATCTAATCCATCTAACATTTGCTCTTCTGATTTCATTCCTAATGTTACTACAGACATCACTTGAGTTTGTCCTCTTGTAAATATAGCACTTCCATGAACTCTTGGTAGCAATCCAACTTCACAAGATAATGGCCTTATTTCATCTATTTTCCTTCCATCTGGTCTCTTATGCTCTAATAAAATCATATTTCTTACACATTTTTTTTCTAAATCATGTATAGAGCCATCTATATCTGCCTTTTTCTCTTCGGTTACTTCTTCTCCATATTTATCTATATAATATTGTATTATATCGTCTGTCAATTTTTCTATATTTGCATCTCTAACTTCTTTATCTTGTGCTTGAATATCTTTATACATTCTTTCTTTAAAATTATCTTCTATTTCTTTATATATATCTTGATCTATTGCAAATGATTTATATTCAAATTTTGGCTTTCCTATTTCTTTTTGTATATTTTCTATAAATGTACATATTTTTTTTATTTCCTCATGAGCTTTTTTAATTGCTTCTAACATAATATCATTTGGTATTTCATCTGCTCCTGCTTCTATCATAGTTATTTTATCTAATGTTCCTGCTACAGTTAAAGTTAATCTTGATTTTTCCCTTTGCTCTTGTGTTGGATTAATTACAATATTATTATCTACATATCCTACATTTACAGCTGCTGTTGGTCCTCCAAATGGAATATCTGATATAGCTAATGCAACTGATGTTCCTATCATTGCACATACTTCTGGACTATTATCTTGCTCCACTGAAAGTACTGTCGCAACAACACAAACATCATTTCTAAAGTCTTTTGGAAATAATGGTCTAATTGGTCTATCTATAGCTCTTGATGTTAATATTGCTTTATCCGCTGGCTTTCCTTCTCTTTTTTGAAAACTACCCGGTATTTTTCCAACAGAGTATAATTTTTCTTCATAATCTACTGATAATGGAAAAAAATCAATTCCTTCTCTTGGTTCTTTTGATGCAGTTACATTTACCATCACAACTGTATCACCATATCTAACCCATACACTTCCATTACTTAGTTCTGCTACTTTACCTGTTTCTATTATTAATTTTCTTCCTGCAAGTTTTGTTTCGTAAGACTTAAACATATTTTTCCTCCTTAAATTTTATTTAATAATGCTAATTTAGAAGGTAACCTCTATAATGTATTATTTCCTATAAAATAATATATTATACAAGCTACTTTTCTAAATATTGGCATTATTACTAATCTCAAAGTAAGGCGTTTAGCTAATTTTAGCAAACGCCTCAATTTTATTATTTTCTTAATCCTAATTTTTCGACGATATCTCTATACCTTTGAATATCTTTTCTAGCAAGATAGTTCAATAAACTTCTTCTTGAACCAACCATTTTTAAAAGTCCTCTTCTTGAATGATTGTCTTTTTTATGAATCTTCAAATGTTCTGTTAATTCATTAATTCTTTCTGTCAAAAGAGCTATTTGCACTTCTGGTGACCCAGTATCCTTCTCGTCTCTCTTATAAGTATTAATAATTTCTTGTTTTCTTTCTTTTGTCATCATAATTAACATACCTCCTATATTTTTTATCCTTTAACTTAGCACAAGTGGAGTTTTTATCCTTTTGCCAAGTATAAGGTTACTTAATTATTTTATCACGTTTATATAATTATTGCAATACCTTTTTCAAGATAAAATGCTTTTATAACAAATAAATGGTTACCATATAAAAAATATATATTATCTTTTATATTTATTCTGTCTTTAATTACTTAAAATTTTAGAAATAAATAATATATATGGATTTTCATTTGTATGTATATTTATATGGTTAATTCCAGGCATATGTTGCACTTTTTCTACTAATTTTTCTACTTCAGTATTTGTTCTTATTTCAATAGAAGCATTAATAGGATTATCTTTGTTATATCCACTTAATAAATCTGAATTGTCTCCTAATTGATTTCTAATTTTTTCTAGCGCTTTTTCTTTTGAAATATATTCAATCTCTATATTATCGCTCTCTTCAATTAACTTATTTTTTATACTTTCTAATTGTTCATTTGTTATATCATTTTCAAGATATATCTCCATTGTTGATGCTATTTCATTATAATTATTATATACCAAAACATTAAATCCAATTATAACAAATAGAATTATTAAACTAATTGCAATAATTATGTTTTTCTTATTTATTTTCTTCTTAACACTTTTAAGAAAATCAATCTCTTTTTCTTGACTTTTACGTTCACTATCTTTTTTTATTTCTTCTAAATTTTTTTTGCAATTAATACAAACTTTTAAATGTTCTTCCACAAATTGTTTTGATGTGTTACTCAAAACACCATCATTGTAACTAAATAATAAATCTTTAACAATATCACATTCATTTTTCATTTATCAAATTCCTCCTTTAATTTTTGCTTTCCTCGAAAAAATATAACTCTTGCCCAATTTGAAGTTCTATTCATAATTTCAGCTATTTCATCATATTCAAAATCTCCAAATATTCTTAAATACATTACATTTCTAGTATTTTCATCAAGATTTTGTATTTTTTTAAATAATTTTATTTTCTCTTCTTTTCTTAAAAAACTATCTTCTATTGTCTCTTCTGTGAATAATTCATCTTGTATTTCATCTAATGACACATCTTTTTTTAATTTTTCCTTTTTTAATCTTTTATACCATATATATTTACTAATTTGGCACAACCAAGTCGATACTTTACATTCACCTCTAAAATTGTTTATATTTTTAACTGCTATCAAAAAAGTTTCTTGAACAATTTCCTCAGTTATATCTTCATTTGCAGTTAAGCAGAATACATATTTATAAACAATTTTACAATACTTATTATATATTTCTTTCATATCCTGCATAAAATTTTCCTCCTCTACTATATTAGTATCAAATTTTAATAATTTATTACAAATTTTTTTCTAAATATTAATAATTTTAACTTTATTTATGTTCATGTCAAAATATGTAGAAAGAATACTTTTTCGATAATTTTTTTTGGAGAAAAAATTAAATTAAATTTTGGTTAAGTAAAAAAGTAAATTCTAGTTTGAAATGAAAGACTAAATGCAAGTTTGAGAGAAATATGGAATATATT
>CALXJJ010000014.1 GCA_944388605.1 uncultured Clostridia bacterium | reverse complement strand
CCAACATTGTATCATAAGTTTTAATTATGTGTCTTTTTATTTATCTTAAAACGGTAATTTAATTTTACCATTTATATTTTTCTTATTTTTCTTTTTTGTAAATCCGTTAATGTTATTTTCTCCATTTTTTCTTTGCACTAAAAAAAGCTGAAATTGGTTAAAATTTCAACTTTTTGGTGGGCAGTCCTGGATTCGAACCAGGGAACTCAAATGAGGTCAGATTTACAGTCTGATGGTTTTAGCCACTCACCCAACTACCCATAAAACAATATTATCTCTGCTTATTTATCAGCCTCATACATCAAGTACGCAGAGTATATTTAAAAATGTAATAAAATGGTGCACCTTCAAGGATTCGAACCTTGGACCGACCGGTTATGAGCCGGTTGCTCTGACCAACTGAGCTAAAGGTGCATTTGCTTAACGCAATTATAAGTATACTTTATTTTTTCTAATATGTCAATAGTTTTTCGCAATTTTTTCAGTTTTTTAACATATCGTAAGTGAACTATATTTTATAGTAATACAAAATTTTGACACGCGTGTCAAAATTTTGTACATAATAATATTTTAATTATTTGTTTTTCCTTCTGGTAATGCTTCTGGTAAATCTAAAACAACTTTTATTTTCATTATATATTTAATTGTTCTTACAAATTTACTATTTTTAAATCTTTGCCATAGTGAAGGTTTTACTTCTACTCTAGTTTGTTCATAATATTGTGTTTGTTCTACTTGTACTTCTTCTTTTATTTCTTCTACTTCTTCTTGAGGTGCTGGAATTAACTTTAAGGCATCTGCTATTTCTATTCCTATATAACTTAGAGCTTTTGATCTATCTTCTATTCTCTCCATATCTATTTCTATATGTAAGTTTGTTTCTAAATTTGCTATTCTTGCATTAATTAATTTTACTGCGTCTTGATAATTTTGAGAACTTTCTGATTTTGATCTACCTATTAATCCTAGTGTATCTATAATATCTTCTGAAAATTCACTTGAAAGCTCATGTACTCTTTCTTTCCAGTCACTATCTTTAGCTTCCACAATAGCCAATATTTCTTTTAACTGACTCGCTAAACTTATATTTTTCTCTCTTTGTCTTATTAATTCTTCTATTTGTTTTGTATTTTCCTCAAATTGATTTGTAGCAAATTCAACTAATTCATATGCAGATTTATATACAGATTTAGGAAAATTCTTCTTTTTAGGATATTCAATTAAATATGTTTTTATTGATTCTACTAAATCCTTAAAAAAAGCATCTTCTTCTAATTGAATTATTTGTTTTTTACTATTTGGATTTATTAATCTATGAACCTTATCTATATTTGATAATATTTTTTCCTCTGTTATAACCATTCTAACGTTTACTATGCCACTTCTAGACAATTGTAAACACCCCTTCCCTTATCATATGTTTCAGTACTATAATTATACAACTTTTTTTATTAAACTACAATAGTTTTTATATTTCGATTTCTTTACATTTATATTACATTTCTGTTACATTTTTCTACATTTTTCAATCTTAATTTAAAAAGTAGGTATTAATAAGACTTGGTTATTTTTCATCTTTCTTTAATTCTGCATACCTTTTTATCTTCATAGTAGTGGTTTTTTCAAATTCATCTTCTTTTATCTCTAAATTTTTAATTGCTTTATATGATGTTAGAGTTTTATTTACTTCTTTAATTTTTTCCCAAATAATATCATGTATCTTTTCTTTAGTAATATCCTCTCCATATTTTTCTTGAATCTCATCCATATTAGGAATTACTTTTACTGAAATTATTAGCTCTTTGTCTTCTTTTTCAGATTTTTTTCCATATACCATACATTCTTTTATTTCTGGTATTTTTCCCAATAGTAATTCAATTTCCTCTGGATATATGTTTTTTCCATTCTGAGTTACTATAACATTTTTGCATCTACCTGTTATATATAAATATCCATCTTCATCTAAATATCCTATATCTCCTGAATGAAACCAGCCATCTACAATTGCTTTTTTTGTTTCTTCTTCATCTTCATAATATCCTAACATTGTTGTTTCACTTTTTATTAATACTTCTCCTTCGCCATTTTCATTTGGATTATCTATTTTTATTTCTGCACATATAACAGGTTTTCCTGCTGATCCTACTTTTGGTTTAAAGTCTGGTGTCAATGCTGCGATTGGAGCTGTTTCAGTCAATCCATATCCTTGTAAGAATAATATTCCTATATCTTCAACCCATTTTCCGATTTTTGCATCTATTGGTGCTGCAGCAGAAACTATAATACGTATATTTCCACCTAAATTATCTAATATTTCTTTAAATACTTTTCTTTTTATATCTACTCCTACTGTTTTTAATGCATTTGTAACATGAATCATTGAATTTACCAATCCATCTTTTTTGCTTTTCTTTATATTTGTATTTATCTTTTTATATAAATTTTCTACTAATAAAGGAACTGTAAGCATTGCAGTAGGCTTTGTTTCTTGTAAATTTGGAACAATATATTTTAACCCTTCACATACTGCAATTGATGCTCCCATTGCAAATGGTAATAAAAATCCTATAGTTGATTCATATGTATGATGCAATGGTAATACTGAAAACAATCTGTCTGACTCATAAAGTTTTACATATGCACTTACTGCATTAATATTTTCAGCCAAATTCCTATTACAAATCATTACTCCTTTTGAATTTGATGTTGTTCCTGATGTAAATATTAGGACTTTAAATTCATTTGGATCTATTTCTATTTTTTCGAAACTATTATCTCCAGAATTAACTAATTCTCTTCCTTCTTTTAATAAAGTATTTAATCCAACATTTCTTCCTTGTAATTCATCATCTGAATTCATTTGTATAAAATATTTTACTTCTGGTAATTTATCTTGAACTTTTTTTATACTTTCTTTCTTTTTAGTTGAATATATAACTGCTCCTGCTTTTGATCTTTTTATAACATTTTCTATTTCATTTTCTGGTAATTCTTTATCTACTGGTACCGCTATTCCAACACCACATAACATTGTCATATATGAAAGATACCAATGGTATGTATTTTCACCTATTATAACTATTCTCTCACCTTTTAAACCATACTTATTTGTTAAAGCAGTCCCTAAATTTATTACTTCTTCTCCAAATTTTTTATATGTAATTTCTTTAAATTCTTCTTTGTGATTAAATTTTTCTAATAATAGTACATTATTAGGATATTTTTCCATTGATCTTTTAAATATTTCCTTAATTGTTTTATATTCTGTTGGTGTATAGTTTTCTTTTCTTCCTTCTTGAATCTTTTTCATTTTGTTATAATCAACTTTAACTTCTTCTATTTCATTAACTTCTTTCATTTTTAGTTTTGGTAATTTAAAATCTGGTATTTTAAAGTCTTTTAATATTCTCATATATTACTCCTCCTACTTTTTTGCTAATTCCCTTATAAATATTTTATCTATTTCATTAAATAATTTTTGTATCTCTATTTTCTGACCTATTCGCATTTTATATATAAAACTAGAACTAATAAAACCAAATATTCCTGATGCAATAACTTTAGCATCTCCTTCTATTATTTCTCCCCTATCTATACCTTGGTTAACTATTCCTTCTATTATTTCCATATACTCAAAAACATATTTTTTACATATCTTACTTCTTTCGTCATTTCCCCATATTTGACTTAAAATCATACTAATAAAATTTTCATATTTAACTAATATTTTTATTTGTATAAGTGTTATTGCTTTTATTTTATCTATAGAATTATCTAATTTTGATGTTTTAATAGTTATACTATTTTTTAGTAATTTTACTCCTTCTTCTATTAAAAAATTAAATATTTCTTCTTTACTTGAAAAATGATAATATAATGTTCCTTTTGCAACTCCAACTGTTGCAGTAATTTCTTCTATACTTGTTGCATCATATCCTTTTTCCGCAAATAATTTCATAGATGTTTCAAAAATTTTTCTTTTTGTTTTATTCATTCTTTCCACCCTTATTTGTTTTTATTTATTATACAATTTTATCAATATATATGCAAGATTATTTATTAATAACTTAATTACATTTTCTTAAATAAAAATCTAAAAGCCTTAAAATTTATACTGTTTTTTATTTTCTCTTTGAATTTACGCAAATTTGTTCTGTGCTAAATTTTTGCAATTAATTTGTATTCAATAGATTTTATATACTAGGTATAAGTATAACTTTCCTATTCAACAAGAAATCGGCTATATATAATATTATTAAGCCGACTTTAATGTTATTATCTTCTTAATTTTCCATCTAGTGTATCTAAATTATCAAGTGCTTTTCCTGTTCCTAATGCCACACATGATACTGCATCTTGTGCTATCATTACATTAATACCTGTTTTCTCTTGCAATAATTTGTCTAAACCATCTACAAGGCATCCTCCTCCTGTCATATATATACCCTTATCGCTTATATCTGCTGCTAGCTCTGGAGGAGTTTTTTCTAATACTGAATGTACTGCATCAACAATCATTAATGCAGGTTCTAATAAGGCTTCCATCATTTCACTTGAGTATATAGTTACCGTTTTTGGTAATCCTGTTCCTAAATCTCTTCCTCTTATATCCATTTCCATGTCTTGAATCTTTGGATATACACATCCTATATTCATTTTTAAATCTTCTGCTGTTCGTTCTCCTATTATTATATTATGTTTTCTTTTTATATATTTTATAATAGCTTCATCAAATTTATCTCCAGCTACTTTTAATGAAGTACTAACAACTGATCCACCTAAAGAGATAACAGCTATATCTGTAGTTCCTCCACCTATATCTACTACCATATTTCCACATGGCTTTGATATATCTATACCTGCTCCTATTGCTGCTGCTATTGGTTCTTCTATTAAATAAACTTTTCTTGCTCCTGCTTGTGATGCTGCATCTATTACAGCTTTCTTTTCTACTTCTGTTACTTGAGATGGTATACAAATCATTATCCTTGGTGAAAATACAAATTTACCACATACACGATTTATAAAGTATTTTAACATTTTTTCTGTTACAGTATAATTAGAAATTACACCTTCTCTTAAAGGTCTTGTTGCTACAATATTTCCTGGTGTTCTACCTAACATTCTTCTTGCTTCTTTTCCTACAGCAAGCACATCTCCATTATTATTATCTACTGCTACAACAGAAGGTTCTCTTAATACAATTCCTTTGCCTTTCACATATGCAATTACTGATGCGGTACCTAAATCTATACCTATATCTTGTCCCCATCTAAACATTTTCATCTTCCTTTCACAAGTATTACATTTTCGTTTCTTTTTTATTACAATACTGTTACAATTATATTACATTTTGTTTATAATATCAATCCTTTTTTGTTATTTTACAATAACAAATCGTAAAGTCTTAACATTTATAATAATTTTATCTTTCATCTTGAGTTTTTAGTAAATTTGTTCTGCATTAATTTTTGAAGCAAAGCAACTTTCCTATTGTAGAAAATAGATAGATTTTTTTAATCTATCTTATTTATTTTTATATATAAAATTTATTATATAGCTCCAAAACATATTAAAACCAATATTGCTGTTATTGCAAAAAAACCTCTATCTTCATCAGATTGCAAATCTTCTTGTTCTACTTCTAAATTTGTATCTGTTAATGTTATATCATACTTCTGTACTCCAATAAAATTAAATTTAATTTCTCGTTCTATTGATTCTCCTTCATTTAATTCATCTATTTTTATATACTTTGAACCTACATTACTATTTTCTTCTGAATAGAAATTAATTCTTATGTATTTGTCTTGTATTTTTTCTTGTGTATTATTTGTTGCTTTTAATCTAACTATACCATTTATATAAGTTGCTTCTTCTCTTTCAATATCTATATTAATTTCATCCGTTTTTGTCACACATTCTATTGTTTTATATGTTGTTCTTATATAACAAAATGATAAAAAACTTACTAAAGAATAGCAGATTACAAATGCAACAAGATATTTAAGAAATGTTTTCATTCTATCCATAAGAACCTCTCCTCTATAATTTTCTAAATACTCCTGCTACTTTTCCCAATATTTCACAATTTGGAACTATTATTGGATCCATTGTGCTATTTTCTGGTTGTAATCTTATATGATCTTTTTCTTTATAAAATGTTTTTACTGTTGCTTCATCTCCTATTAAAGCAACTACAATATCTCCATTATTAGCTGTTTTCTGTTGTTTTACTAATATATAATCTCCATCTAAAATACCAGCTTCTATCATACTTTCTCCAGATACTGTTAACATAAAGCTAACACTATTTCCTACAAAATCAATAGGAATAGGAAATGTATCTGTTATATTTTCTACTGCTAATATTGGTGCTCCTGCTGTAATTTTTCCAATTACAGGCACCTCTGCCATTTCTCTTCCACTATAAAAATTCTTATAATCTTCTTTCTTATTTGGCTTTTTCCCCTCTGCATTTTTTAATATTTTTAGACTTCTACCCTGTTTTTCTTCTTTTTGTATATATCCCATTTTCTGTAATTTCTTTAAATAATTGTATACTGTTGCTGTTGAACTTAGCTTTACTGCCTTACCTATCTCTCTCACTGATGGTGGATATCCCTTTTCCCTAACTTCTTTCTCTATAAAATTTAATATAGTCTTTTCCTTTATCCCCAATTCTTCTTGTTCTTTTTTTCTTCCCATCTTCTTTCACATTCCTTTCACATAATAAGGATAAACTCCTTCTCATGTATTAAAATTTATTACACTATATCACACAAACGCATATTTGTCAAACATAAGTTTATAAGTAGACCATTTATTACATAAGCAATAAATGGTCTACTTATTTAATCATACCATTCTAGTTCATATTCTCCTATCTTTACTATATCTCCTTCTTGTATCCCCATTTTTTTCAATTTTTCGTCTACTCCTAATTCTGCTAAATTTTTTTGTAAATAATATAAAGATTCATTATCTGCTATATTTACACTTCTCATGACTTTTTCTACCTTTTTCCCTGTTACTATATATAGTTCTCCCTCTTTTTCTATAGTTATCTCATCCTCATCTTCTTGTAGTGTATATAATTTCTTATCTTCTATTAAATCATCATACAAATCTTCTTTAGGCAATTCTTGTAATACTTGTGATACTCTTTGCATTAATGCTCTTAATCCTTTTCCTGTCACTGCTGATATTTTAAATATCTCTATTTTTTTCTTTTTCGCTAAAATTTCTAAATCTGTATATAATTTCTCATCTTGCATGCAATCTATTTTATTTGCAACTATTATTTGTTTTCTTTTACTTAATTTTTCACTATAATTTTTTAATTCTCTATTTATTATTTCAAAATCTTCTACTGGAACTCTACCTTCACTACCAGATACATCAATAACATGTAACAATAATCTAGTTCTCTCAATATGTCTTAAAAATTGAAGTCCAAGTCCTGTACCTTCACTAGCACCTTCTATAATTCCTGGTATATCTGCTATTACGAAGCTATCACCATATTCGGTTTTTACAACCCCTAAATTTGGTTCTAATGTAGTAAAATGATATTCGGCTATTTTTGGAGTTGCAGATGTTACTATTGAAAGTATAGTGGATTTGCCTACACTAGGGAATCCTATTAATCCTACATCTGCTAATAATTTTAATTCTAGTATTAACTCTTTTTCTATACCTTTTTCTCCGTCTTGTGCAAATCTTGGTGCTTGCCTAGTTGCTGTAGCGAAATGTGAGTTTCCTTTGCCTCCTCTTCCTCCTACTAACAATTGTCTAACTTGACCTAATTCAGATAAATCAGCTAGAACTTTGCCAGTATTTGCATCTTTTACAACTGTACCTAATGGCACATCAATATATAAATCCTGTCCGCTTTTTCCATATCTATGTCCGTCCTTCTCCATTTTTTCCATTTTCTGCCTTAAATTTCTTTTTATATCTGAAATCAACTAAAGTATTCATATCTTTATTTACTCTAAAATATACATCTCCTCCGTTGCCACCATCTCCTCCGTCTGGTCCACCTGCTGCAACATATTTTTCTCTTCTAAAAGAAATTGCACCATTACCTCCGTCTCCAGCTTTTACATAAATCTTAGCATAGTCTATGAACATATAAAATCCCCCTTTCACATATAATATTTATTTTAATAATCTAACATCATAGCTTTTTTTACTCTTTCCATTGTTTGTTTAGCAATTTTCCTTGCTTTATTTGTACCCTCCATAAGTATTTCTTTTACTTCATCTTCTCTTTCTTCATAATACTTTCTTTTTTCTCTTATAGGATTTAAGTAATTGTTTATCGCATTTATTAGTTGTTTTTTACATGCTACACATCCTCTAGTTCCTGCCTTACATTCACTACAAACATTTTTTACTTCGTCTTGACTTGAAAATAAGTTATGATAATATGCAACCATACATATTTCTGGATGTCCTTTATCGTCTTTTCGTATTCTAGCAGGGTCAGTTAAAGCTCCCATTACTTTCTCTTTTACTATATTTTCTGAATCTGATAAATAAATTGCATTTCCTAATGATTTCCCCATTTTCTCATTTCCATCTAATCCCTTTATTCTTTTATTATTTGAAAGTTTAGCTTCAGGCTCATATAATGTTTCTCCATAAATAGAATTAAACTTTCTTACAATCTCTCTACATTGTTCTATTAATGGCAATTGATCTTCTCCTACAGGTACTAAAGTTCCATTAAATGCTGTAATATCTGCTGCTTGACTTACCGGATATCCTAAGAAACCATATGTAACACTTTCTCCAAATAATTCTCTTTTTTGTGCTATTTCAGTCTTTACTGTTGGATTTCTTTCTAGTCTTGATACTGTAACAAGGTTTGAATAAAACACTGTAAGTTCTGCTATTTCTGGTATCATAGATTGTATAAATATAGTAGCTTTATTTGGATTTATTCCAACTGAAAGTTCATCTAAAACTATCTGTAATACACTTTCTTTTACCTTTTGTGGATTATTAAAATTATCTGTTAATGCTTGAACATCTGCAACTTCTATATATGTATCATATTCATTTTGTAGTTTCACTCTATTCTGTAAAGAACCAAAATAATGACCTATATGCATTTTTCCAGTTGGTCTATCGCCTGTTAATATAGTTTCCTTTTTTTCTAACACGTTCATCACTCCTTGCGAATTTATTATACCATAAATTTCCTAATATATAAATAGTTTAACTGAATAAATTGGAAAGCCTTATAATTTGTACTAATTTTAAACTTTCTCTTTGGCTTTCCGTAAATTTGTTCTGCGCCAATTTTACGCAAGTAAAATTGTGTGCATTCGTTGGAGCGTAGCGACTTTTATACAATAGGAAAGGATGACTTTCCTATTGTATAAAAAAGAAGAGCAGATGTGTTTAACATTTGCTCTTTCTTAATAGAGAATAAAATCTGTTCTCTATGCTTCCTTTTTTTCTTCTACTGGATATACACTAACTTTCTTTTTGTCTCTGCCTAATCTTTCAAATTTAACTGTTCCAGTTATTTTCGCATATAAAGTATCATCGCTTCCGATACCAACGTTTGTTCCTGGGTGAATTTTTGTTCCTCTTTGACGAACTAAAATATTTCCTGCTGGTACTACTTGACCATCAGCTCTTTTTAGCCCCAAACGCTTTGACTCACTATCTCTACCGTTCTTAGACGCTCCCTGTCCTTTTTTATGAGCCATGCTTTATCACTCCTTTCACTTTTTCTATAATCTATATTTCACATTCTAAGCTTCAACTTTTTCTTCTACCTTTTCAGCTTTTTTCTTTGCTGTTGGCATTTTTATAGCTGTTATTTCAACCTTTGTATATGGTTGTCTATGACCTTGTGTTCTTCTGTAATTCTTTTTAGCTTTGTATTTATACACGATTATTTTCTTTCCTTTTCCATGTTTAACTACTTTGCCTTCTACTTTAACACCTTTTACATAAGGAGTTCCTACTTCAATTTTATCTTCATTAGATACTAATACAACATTATCGAAATTAACTTTTTTTCCTTCTTCTGCATCTAATTTTTCAAAAAATACTACATCTCCTTCTGATACTTTGTATTGTTTTCCACAGCTCTCTATTATTGCGTACATTATCGTACACCTCCCTTTATATGTATACTCGCTAAGCATAAAATACGAGGTAGCTAATTTAATAGCGTTTTATTACCCGACCTAGGCGGCTTACAGGTTATTATTCTATCATACAGTTGCATACTTTGTCAAGCAATATTTCCTTTTTTTATGTAGACTCAGACATTTATATATTCGTAGTAGTAACTTTTCTATACATCATATAATACACAAATTTCTATAATTTGATAAAAATGTAGTTTTTTCAATATTTGAATTTAAAAAACCACATTTTTTGTTAATCTATTCTACTCTTAATGCTTCTACTGGGTCTTTTTTGCTTGCCATTTTTGCTGGTATTAATCCTGCTATCACTGTCAATATTACACTTATTACAACTAATACAATTCCACCTATTATAGGTAATGAAGCCACATCAGAAATTCCTGCTATTTGCTTAATTAATATATTTATTGGTATATTTAATAATAATGTAACTCCTATTCCTAAAGCTCCTGCTATTAATCCTACTATTAATGTTTCTGCATTAAATACTCTTGATATATCTTTTTTCGATGCTCCTATACTACGTAAAATTCCTATCTCTTTAGTTCTTTCAAGTACAGATATATATGTTATTATTCCTATCATTATTGAAGAAACTATTAATGATATAGCTACAAATGCAATTAATATATAACTTATTACATTTATTACTGATGTTACAGATTGCATCATAAGTCCTACCATATCTGTATAATTTATTACATTTTCTTCTTTCCCTTCTTCTCTTTGCTTATCATTATATTCTTGTATCGCACTAGTTATTGCTTCTTTTGCTTCAAAATCTTTTGGATAAATATTGATACTGCTTGGTTTACTTAAGTCAATAGCTCCTAATTTTTCTAAATTTTTATCATAACTAGCATTTTTATTCGAGTTATATGCTTCCATTAACTCTGCTATTTGTTCACTACTTAAATTTGCCATTTGAATTCTCTGTTCCTCTGTTAATTGTGACATATCAAATTTTTCATTAGGATTTTCAGGGAACTTCAAGCCAGAAAATACATTGATATCTTGATTATCTTTCTGCTCTTTAACTATTTGACTTTCATTTACTTTATTTATTACATATTCTTTTAATTCTTTTGTATAACCTATAACTCCTGTTGTATTTGTTTTTATTGCTTCTTCATTTTGTTTTAAAATTCCTACTACTTTAATTTCTTCTGCGTTAGCTATTTTTTGCTTCATATATTCTTCATTTTCACTTTTGTCTAACCATATTCCATTTTCTTTTTCATAATAATCTGTATTCAATAATAACTTAAATTTAAGATTTAATAGTTCATCATAACTATATGTAGTTTCTTCTTCTGATTCAACTTTTTCTCCATTTTCTATTGCTTTCCATTTTTTAGCTAATTCATCTTGACTTTTTAATCCCAATGCATATAAAGTATAATCTGTTATTTGACTATTTTCATCTACTATCAGTACTACTTCATTGTAATTTTCTGGCCATTTGCCTGCAATTACATCATATTGTTCTTTTAATAAATCTTCATTATCTAACATTTCTTCCCATACATTTGTATTAGACATCATTAGAGAGCTTCCTGTAAAAGATTGCATCTCATTCTGTGCTTCCATCATACTACTCATTCCCATACTGTTCATTACTGTACTTGGATTTACTTGAACACTGCCATCTTCACTATATAAATGTATATCTAATGGATAATTATATTGAATGCTATTTGCATTTTTTGAAATATTATTATCTCCATTATCTATATATCTTTTTAATTCTTCTAAATTATTATTCTGCATTTTATTAGATAATGTACTTATCATTTCATCCATTATATCTTTTGAGTGGATTTTCTTATCTTCACTTTTTTCTTCTGACATTTCACCAATCATCGTTTCCATCATACTTGCCATATCTATTGTTGACTCTTCTATTGTTATTGGATATGATGATAGAGTATCTTCTTCCACTCTATTTATATAATTTTGTACTCCATTTGATAATGACATTATTAAAGCTATTCCGATAATTCCAATACTTCCTGCAAATGCTGTCAATATAGTTCTACCTTTTTTAGTAAGCAAATTATTCATGCTAAGTCTAAAAGCAGTCCAAAATTTCATTGATGTTCTCTTATTTTTCTTTTCTTCTTTTATTTCTTCTTTTTCCTCATATGGGTTTGAATCATCTATTATTTTACCATCTACTACTTTAACTATTCTACTTGAATATTTTTCTGCTAATTCTGGATTATGTGTAACCATAATAATTAATTTTTCTTTTGAAATTTCTTTTAATATTTCCATTATCTGTACACTTGTATTTGTGTCTAGTGCTCCTGTTGGTTCATCTGCCAAAATAATATCTGGATTATTTACAAGAGCTCTTGCAATTGCTACTCTTTGCATCTGTCCTCCAGATAATTGATTAGGCTTTTTGTGTATTTGTTCTTTTAATCCTACATCTTCTAAAGCTTTTATTGCTTTTTTTCTTCTTTCTTCTCTTTGTACTCCAGATAAAGTAAGAGCTAACTCCACATTTGCAAGTATTGTTTGATGCGGTATTAAATTATAGTTTTGAAAAACAAATCCTACTGAATAATTTCTATATGAATCCCAATCTCTATCCTTAAATTCTTTTGTAGATTTACCATTTATAATTAAATCTCCAGTTGTATATCTATCTAATCCTCCTATTATATTTAATAAAGTAGTTTTTCCACAACCGCTTTGTCCTAAAATTGATACAAATTCACTTTTTCTAAATTCTATATCTATTCCTTTTAATGCATGTGTTGTATTACTTCCAACCACATAATCTTTTGTTATATTTTTTAATTTTAACATATTTATTCCTCTTTTTCATAAAATTCTCTATTAATATATTATCTATATAAAAATTTATCAATACTTTTCACAGAATTTTCACAGAATAAATTTCTTCTCTCCATCTGAACAAATGAGTAAAGCTTAAATTTTGCATAATTTTAATTTTTTTATTTGATTTTCATCTAATTTGTTCTACACCAATTTTGCGAAATTAAAATTGTGTACATCTGTTAGAGTAAAGAAATGTTCTTTTATGGGAAAAAATTCAGTTTTCTTTATAGAAAACTGAATTTTTTATTCTTCTACTTTTTCAAACATATCTTTTCCTACTCCACAAAGTGGGCATACCCAATCGTCTGGAATATCTTCAAAAGCTGTTCCTGGAGCTATACCACTATCTGGATCTCCTTTTTCTGGATCATATACATATCCACATGCCATACATCTATACATAACATTTCCTCCTTTTTTTCATACTATAACATAATTTTATTAACAAAGTCAACAATAATTTGTGAGTCCTTTAATGATTTTTTTGTTTATCATAATATTTAAAATAATTCTTCTAATTTATACTCTTTTTCCAATTTATCATTTAAATATACTTTTGCTATTAATTCTAATTCTTTCTTACTTTCTTCTGGTATATTAAATGAAAATATTTTTTTTGGAGTACTTGCTATTATATATTGTATTGCATTAACTGTAGTTTCACTTATTCTTATTGCTGATTTATCTACTTTGCCACAGTCACTACATTTAAAACCTTCATTTTTAAAACTAAAATATCTAAAATCTTCTTTTTTTCCACACTCTGTACATTCTAGAGTATTTGGTGTAAACCCTAATATACAAACTAAACGAATTTTAAATATTGACAAAATGAAATCCAAATCTCTATTTGTTTCTGATATTATGTATAATGTATTTAATAATAGCTGTAATATTCTATAATTTCCTTCATTTTCATCTGTAACATCTATGATTATTTTTATTATGTGTGAAGCATATTTTAATTTATTTAAATCTATTCTTATATTATAAAAAACTTCTATTGGATCACATGAATTTATATGATAACTATTTGCACTTTTATATATCATATATTCTCCAAAGCATAGAAATTGAGTGCCTGCCATAAGAAGACTTTTTGGTCTTCTTGCACCTTTAGCTGAGCACCCAATTTTACCACAATCTGGAGTAAATAGTGTTATCATTTTATCAAAATCTCCCATATTATTTTCAGCTAATACTATTCCCTTTGTTTTTATAATTCCCATCTTGTTCCGCCTTCATTTTTTCTATATTTTTTTCTGCATCTTCTACTTGCATTAATTCTAAAAAAGTATCTATACTCCCTGTATTTTTAAAAGTATTCCATGCTATTTGTTTTATCATAAGCCATCACCTTTCCAAGTCTATTGCATTTCATTGCAAATATTATTTATCTTATGTTCTGCAATTTTTATATATTTATACTTGTAATTTTTTACATTTATTGCAATTTAAATTTTTTTATTATTTTTTCATCATTAAGCCAATCTTCTTTAACTTTAACCCATATTTTCAAATTAACTTTACTTTCTAACATCTTTTCTAAATCTTGCCTTGCATATGTTCCTATCTTTTTTAACATATTTCCACTTTTTCCGATTACTATCCCTTTATGTGAATTTCTTAAACAATAAATTGTTACTTCTATATCATAAATTGGTTTTTTCTCAATAGTTTTTCTTCTCTTCATTTTTTCTGTTTCTACTAATATGCCATGTGGTACTTCATCTTTTAAAAGTCTTAATGCCTTTTCTCTCACAGTTTCTTCTACTAGTTGTCTTAAAGTTTGATCTGTATATTCATCTATATTATAATATGCAGGACCGGTAATTTAAGTTTTTTTCTATTTCTATCAATATCTCTTCTAAATTTTGTTTTTTTAGAACAGAAACAGGTATTACAGAAATAAAATCATATTCATCTTTATATAATTCAATAAGTGAAAGTAGTTCTTCTTTTTTTACTAAATCTATTTTATTTATTATTAATATAGCTTTCTTTTTAGATTCTTTTATTTTTTCTAATATAATTCTATCTCCTTTTCCTATTTCTTTTGATGTTGCTTCTGTTACAAATAAAATTATATCTGCATCTTTTGCCACATCAAAACTAGTTTCTATCATTGCATCTCCTAATTTGCTCTTAGGTTTATGTATTCCTGGTGTATCTATAAATATTATTTGACTATTCCTTCTATTAATTATACCTCTTATTGCAGTTCTTGTAGTTTGTGGTTTATTACATATTGCTGCTATTTTTTCCCCTAATAGAGTATTTAAAATGCTAGATTTTCCTACATTTGTTCTTCCTACTATAGAAATAAATCCAGACTTAAAATTTTCCTTCATATCTTTTCCTTCCTTATTATACAACCTATATTATAATTTTTTTGTAGAATTTAGTATTCTAAAATAAAAATTTACATTCATATTTTATCATAATATGACAAAAAAAGAAAGCATTAATAATAGTTAAAATCTATTATTAATACTTTTTTCTTTACTCAAATTCTATGTTTGAATTTATTGGACATATTTGTATAAAAGTATTTCCATCATTTACTTCTATTTCATTTCCTTCTAGATCTTTGTATACAGTTTGTTCTTTTCTTGAATCTTTTGTACATTTTATTGGTATTACTCTACCATTTGTAATGTAATATCCATCAAAAGTTCCTATATTTGACAATGTTTGTCTACCTTTATTCTCTCCGTCATTTAAATCATAATTTTCTACTTTTGTTATAACTATATTTTTTACTGTTACTGGTTCTTCTGTATCCCAGTCTACTTGCTTTTCTCCTCTTGAGTATCGTATATAATTTTTATTTTCTGCATCATATTCATATCTTACTGTATTGGCTTGAGAATACTCTATACTAAACGCATTTGCAGTTTGTGAATTTTCACTTTCTAAATTTACTTCTTCTACATAATTAAATAAACTATCCATTGATGAAGTAGTTCTATATTCTTTTCTTTCTGCTATTTTCATTACATTTTCCATATCTGAAACAGCATTATGTGGTGCATATTTATCATTTGCTCTCCAAAAACTTGTAGAACTTTCTGTTATTCCATTTATATTATTTATTCCTAATTTCTTTATATCACTTTGTGCTTGTGGACTCCAACCATAATGCACATATATTGCATCATTTTCTAATGCATAATCTAGGAAGTAATGTCTTGAACTTCTTATTGGTCCTATTTTATCTAAATCATCTTGTCCTTTATATACTGCCATTAGCCTAGTTTCTCCACCTTCCACTATTATTTCATATACTATATATGCTTTATCCAAATTTGCTTGTGGCATAGCAGATTTATGATTGTCTATCATTACTGCTACAGGTCTTTTATCTCCATTAAATATCTTTGGTACATATTCTTCTTCCACAGGAGGAGTTTGACTTACTTCATTTATAGTTTCTTGTCCTAATGACACTACTGGTTCTTCTTGTTTTAATATTCTCATAGCTAATAACACACCTGCTACTATTATTAATAAAACTAAAATTATTATTAATATTTTTATTCCTAATGATTTATTCATTTGAAACATCTCCTCTATTTCATAATTATATCTAGTATTTTACTTCCAAATAGTATAATACCTGTTATAATCGAATTTAAAACTGCTATTATAACAGCTCCTGCTGCTACATCTTTAGCAATTTTTGCTTTTGGATGGTACTCTTTTGTATATAAATCTACTGTTGCTTCAATTGCAGTATTGATAGCTTCTGCAAATAAAACAAATGCAATTGTAAATATTAAAAATAGAAATTCTATCTTACTAAATTTCAATACAAAAGCTAATATAATTACAATTATTGCTATTATAGTTTGTATTCTAATATTAATTTGTGTTCTAAAAATATGTCTTATTCCAAATACTGCATTTGTTAAAGCTTCTAAAAAATTACTATTATATGTTTTCTTTAATTGTTTCATACACGTTCTACTCCAATCTTACTTAATATATTTTCTTCTTTAGAACGCATTATTTTTTTATCCTCCTCTTCTATATGGTCATATCCCATCAAATGATAAAAACCATGTACTACCATATATGCTAATTCTCTATTAAAACTATGTTCATATTCTTCTGCTTGTTTTTTTACTTGTTCTATTGATATAACTATATCTCCTAGTATATCTTGATTTTTACTTTCAATAACCTGGTTTATTTCACTTTTTTCAAACATAGGAAAAGATAACACGTCTGTTTCTTTATCTATATTTCTATATTTTTTATTTATTTCTTTTATATGAGCAGGAGTAGTTAATATTACATTAACATACAAACTACTACAATTTAAGTCTTCCTCTTCAAAACATTTCTCTATTATCTGCTCTATAAAATTTTTATATCCACTATTTTCTTCTATGTCTAAAAAATTTATTTCTGATACCATATTTTCTCCTATACAACTTTTTTTACATAATTTCCATATGATTTACAATTATTTTTTATCTCTCTCATAACACCTAATTCAACTAATTTTTGTTTATAGTATTTTATTATTTTATAATATTTATTCTCATTACTATATACTTTTTCTAAATCACTCTTTATAAACAAAATTTCTCTTTGTTTTAAATATTCTAAATAATTAGAATCTTTTAATTCCATAACCTTTTTATATTTATTCCAAAATTTTTTATACTCTTCCCTATCTGTTGGTTTGTCCCAATATACCTTTGTTGATAACAATTTTATGTTATACTCTTCTATGATATTTAATAATATTTCATATGCTTTATTCTGCTTTTGCTTTATTCTTGTATCCACTATTAAAGCTCTTGTATCTTTTAATAATTTTATATAACATTGCTCTGCTACAATTAATGGTAATGAATGAGTAAATAGCCTTCTACTTATTCCTAATAATACCATTTTCTTTTCTATATTATCATTTTGATCTAATTTTCCAACTGTGTATTTTTCGAATTTATCATAAGCATCTAATACCTCTTTATATGTTTCATTTTCACTATATTTTATTTTTACAGGAAGTATTTTTTCTATGTATTCCTCAATTGTACTAAATATTTTTTCATAAATTTCTTCTTTTAGTGCAGGCATTATATTATCTGATAACTTTACAGAATAATGTTTTAATAATCCCTTATATATTGCTTCCATTTTTGAAACATAAAATTTATTATATCTATCTATAATTTTTTGCTTCTCTAATAATTGTATATTTTCATTATCTAATTCTAATAAATATTTTTGTTTCATATATTTATATTCTACATATTCAGTATCTTTAAGTTGTGTAATTAAATAATATCTTGATAATGCATCTCTTTCAAAATCAGTTGCACTATTGTTTTTTACTTTTTTATAAATTGAATCCATTACATTTTTATCTATAGCTTCTAAATATAAAGCAAATAAATCGTCATATTTTTTCTCTAGTTCATCATTCTCATTATCTTTAAATTGTTCATAAGCTTTTAGTACATTATTTCTTTTTATTGTAATAAGTAAATTGTTTATTCCTAATTTTGTTGGCAACAATAATTTAGATATTGTATTACTTAATTTATTAAAAAAGGTTTTATCTGTCCCTACCATTCTAAGGCTTTTCTCTTGCATATTATCAATCCTTTCAAATTTCAAATTTTTCTTTCGTCCCTATATCTTCTAGTACTTCACATATAACTTCTGCTTCTACTTTTCCTTCTTTTTGAGTTACAGTTACATGTGTATCTAAAATCTTTTCTTTATCTTCTATTTGACTTTTCACTTTATCTTCTGCCTGTTTTATTGCAAGTTCTTTAGCCTCTTGCAAGCTATATTCTATTTGTGTATCTCTCATTTCATAATTTGTATATTCTATTATACTAAAAGGCAAATAAAAGTTTGAAAAAATTTTTAACTTTTTTTCTTCTTCTATTGTATCACATTTTTCAAAATTTGAAAGCTTTTTATAAAAATTTATTTTAAAATTATTTATCTTAATAGAATATTTCTTTTCCACATTTTCTGTACGTTCTTGTTTGGTTTGTTTTAATTGAACTTCTGCTTTATCTGAATACCAAACATTTGCATAAACATCTCCATTAGCATGGACATATCTTATTCCTGTATATTTTCCTTCCATTTTTCCAGCAATAAGAACATCTCCCTTTTTTACAACATCTCCTTCTTTCACCATAACTGTACCATTTCCGTGCACTAATTTTTGAAATAACAGCATCTTTTTTAGCAATTATATTACAATAATCCTCTTCATTTATAATTTCTGGCTTTTCGTCTGCTTCTACTATTTTTACAATTAAATTTGTTCCTTTTATTTCAAATCCAATCCATGCTATATCTTCTCTTTTAAATCTTATCTCATTTATTATATCTTTTGAATCTATACTCATTTTTGATTTTCCTATATCTATTCCTTCTTGTTTTAAAATGTTCATTATTTCCATACTATCTATTTTCTCATTTCCTACTATCTCTATATTCCATATAAAATTTGACATTATAAATATTGAAGCTATTACTAATATTAAAAAAATTATACTTATTTTTCTTTTTTTATATTTATATAATATAAATGGAATTCCATTCTTTTTCTCTATTTTTACTCTACACTTTGTCTGTTTACATATATTTTTTAATTTCTTAAAATCATTTATATTAATTCTAGCATGCAATATACTAGCTTTCTCTCTTTTTAAATTCCATATATATATACTTTTATTTAAACATAAATTAATAAACTTTTCTATATAATACCCTTCTACTACTATATTTACATATCCAGTTATATAACTAAAATATTCTCTCATATATGTCCTCCAATTCACTCTTCAGATTTTTCAAAATCAATAGAATCAATTTTTCCTCTTATTATTAAATCATCTGTTGTCATTTCGTCCAATTCAAGTTCAAATCCATTAATATTTATAATTCCTACATATGTATTAATTCTTATAAAAAACTCTTCATATTCTAATATTCCTTTATAATTTTCTATAAGTAATTCTTCAAATCCAATTATAGTCAATTTCGGTTTATTTGATGATATTTCCATTGGCATATCAAGCATTCTATTAAATTTACTCTGTTTCTTTTTTTTCATACACATCTTTCTCCTTTATAGAACAAATCGGAAAGCTCTAATTTAATACAAATTTTAACTTTCTCTTTGGCTTTTCGTAAATTTGTTCTGCGCCAATTTTGACTTGTCAAAATTGTGTGCAATTGATATTATATTAGGAAAGTCATACTGACTTTTCCTAATATATAATATATATTTATTTTATATATATTATGATATTTTTATGTGTATTATATATTTTAAAGTTATAATATATGCAATTTCCTATAGCTGGACAAATCGGAAAGCCTTAAAATTTATATTAAATTTATCTTCCCTCGTTAGCTTTTTAGTAAATTTGTTCCTAAGCCAATTTTACGAAGTCAAAATTGTGTGCAACTGTTAGAGTGTAGCAACTTTTATACAATAGGAAAGGATAACTTTCCTATTGTATAAAAATAGAGAATGTATTAAATAATACACTCTCTATTAGATTATAAACTCTGATAAAATCATTATTTATATACCTAAAGTATATGGGTCTTGTTCTGTACCACTGCCACCTGTAACTTTAATTTCTGACTTTAGCATAAATACTGGTCTAAGTCCTCCTCCTAGATTATTAGCATCTACCATACCATATCCTTCGGAATTATCAACTCTACAACCCCATCCTGTATCAATTACTTTTCCTCTATCATTAACTGTATTTATACCAAATTTAGTATCTCCAGAATTAGAATTTATACAACGTGAAGCCAAGCAATAATATTCATCTATATCCTGTATATTTAATTTTTCCATTTGATTCATATCTAGTTTGTAATTAGTATCAGCTTCCTTAAAAGTTCCATTAAAATCTTCCATGTAACTATAATTACTTGTAAAATAACCAACAATATCTTGACTTGGCGCATTTGGTAAACTTCCTATACACCTTGCATTAGTAGAGTAACTATCATTATTGTATTCATTGGGTATCAAAAGCATAGGCTATTTTACTATAAAATAACCTATGCTTTTGATTTATTCTATTTAATTTTCTTATTATATTTTCTCTAAAATTTACGATATATATATATATATATACAGCCTCAAGGCTTTCAGCCATTTTTGTCATATCATTTATTCTCCTTTTGTTTTTCCTCTATTATTTCGTCGATCACTATTTGTTGATTTTCATCTAACTTATATCTTGGTAATTCTGGTAACTCTTCTAAACTACTATAACCAAACATCTCCATAAACTTATTTGTTACAATATATGTAGTTGGTTTACCTGGTGCATCCATTTTTCCTGCACTTTCTATTAATTCGAACTCTAATAATTTATATATAGTTCCATCTGTATTTACTCCTCTAATTGCTTCAATTTCAGGTCTTGTTATTTTAGGATTATATGCTATAATTGCTAAAGTTTCAAGTGCTGCTTGAGATAAATTTGGTTTTGCTCTTTTATCTAAAATTGGATATATGTATTCATATAGTTCTTTTTTTGTGACTAATATATATGAATCATTTACTCGAATTATTTCTATTCCTCTATTTTCTTTTTCATAATCCATTTTCATTGAGTTAATTATGCTTATTACTTCTTCTTGATTCTTCTCTAACACTGACATTAACTCATTTATCTTTACTTCTCTTCCTACTGCAAATAATATTGCTTCTATTATCTGTTTTTGCTTTTCCACTGTTTTCATTCCTTTCTTTTATTATTTTTATTTAATTTTATTTTTCCTTGACTTTCAAACCAATAAACAGTATCCCTTATTGTATCTTTTATATCTGTAACTTTATATCCTAATTCTTTTATTGCTTTTTCATTTGAAAAATTACTATTTGTTCCTGTTGTATAAACAGCATATGAAGTAAATAATGGTTTTTCTTTTGCTATCTTATAATATAATTCAGATAAAAAACCTGTGGCATATGCAAACCATCTTGCTATCTTGAATTTAGGTGCTTCTACACCTGTAATATCTTGTACATATTGCATCAATTGTTTAATACTTACAAATTGACCTGATAAAATGTAACATTCTCCATTTCTACCTTTTTCTCCTGCTTTTATTAGACCATCTACCACATCTCTTACATCAACAAAATTATATCCTCCTTCTATATATGCACCTATCTTCTTGTTTGCACAATCTATAATTAATTGTCCTAAATTTGAAATAATATATTCATATGGTCCAATAACACCCGATGGTTGTGTAACAATAATTTCTAATTTATCTCCTATTTGGCTTAACATATATTGAGTTGCTTCTGCTTTTGTTTTTGCATATGTTCCTTTTACCCAATCTTTCGAAAACTCCTTTGTTTCGGTTATAATTTCGCCTTTTTTCTTTTCCTTTATAGCATGTACAGAACTTGTATATACTAATCTTCTTACATTCATTTTCTTACATGCTTTTACTACATTTTTACTTCCTTCTACATTCACTTCATACATTGTTTTCTTATTACCATTTCCTATATCTATTATACCTGCTAAGTGAAATACTATTTCTGCACCATTAAAAGCTCTCTCAAGACTTTCTATATTTCTTACATCACCATATGCAAATTTTATATCTAAATTCTTAAGATATTCCGCTTTTTCTGTATTTCTAACAAATGCAGTTACTTCATATCCTTTTTCTACTAATTTTCTTACTAATACATTACCTATGTGTCCTGTTGCTCCTGTTACTACACACTTCACTATATATCATTCCTTTCAAACAGAAAAATTATAGTATAAATTTTATACTATAATTTTATCTCACAATACAATTAAAATCAAGTAGTTTTAGTCTATCTTTTCTATATCTATTCTAGCTCTTTGGTAAGTTATCTCTTCTAATGAAAGACCTCCTAATTGTAAAATATCTCCTGAATTTAATTTTAAAATAACAGTACTAGTTAATGTCATTCTATTTGGATAATTATCTGTCAGTACAGGACTTTCATTTAGAGTATCTTGTAAAGGCGTATTATTAACAAGTAAAATAGCATTAAAATTAAAAGTTCCAATAACTTCACTTACACCGTATAATTGATAAGATATTTGATATATTCCTTCTTCATTAATATTAATTACATCTGTTCCTTCTGTATGTGTTATAGCATTACCTTGCTGAATGTCATTTTTACTAAATTTTATTATTGCATTTCCTACTTGTGTATTATCTCCACTTTCTGCTATAGCTGTTAATATATTTGTTTCTTTTTGATTATTTATTATTACAATTGATATTATTCCAAATATAATAAATATAATAGTTATAATGACTAGCCATTTATATATCGTACTTTTACAATCACAACACATAATAAATTTCATCCTTTCCATATTTTATAATATGAAACTTTGTTATCTATTGTGTTTCTTTTAAGTATCAATAATACAAATGCAATAATAAATATTATAATTGATACTATTTGTGATATCCTAAAATCACCTAACATTAAACTATCTATTCTCATTCCTTCTATAATAGCTCTTATTATAGAATATATTAGCAAATATATATATGTTAATTGACCTTTATATTGTCTATGTTTTTTCACATATGTTAATATCAAAAACAAAATAAATGTACATATTGACTCATATAAAAAAGTTGGGTGTACTTCTATATATCTGCCATTCTCTATAATTCCCATTCTAAAAATATTTTGAGTCTGTACTCCATATGCTTCTATATTAAAAAAATTACCCCATCTTCCTATAGATTGCCCTAAAGCTAGATATGGTACAACCATATCTAGCATGTCAAGAAAATCAATATTCCTTTTTCTACAAAATATTCCAATAGCTATTATTGCACCAAATATTCCTCCATATATTGCAAGACCTCCATTTCTAATATCTAAAATTTGATTTATATTTTTTAAATAATAATCTAAATTAAACAATATATAATATAGTCTAGCAGATAAAAACGATATTGGTATAACTATTAATATCATTTCAATTATTTTTTGTTTTTCTATATTATATATTTTTCTATCAATTATCATTCCAACTAGTGCAATAACAATCGCACTGGTTATAAATATTGCATACCAATATATTTTTAAAGTTCCTATTTGTATAGCTATTTCTGAAAAAGTCAATGATAAATTAATTTCTGGGAATTTAACAGTTTGCATATTGCCTCCACTATTATTATACCCATATTTATTCTATGTTATCCACTCTCCATTTTTCTTTATATAAACTTTTTTGGCTAATAGTGCAACTAAACAAAATACTATCGCTATTGTAAATATTAAAAATATGTATTTTAATCCTATTGGAACAAGTCCTATAGCTGAGCCTAAAGGAGTAAATGGTACTATTAAACCTATTAATATTAATGAAAGTGATGAAAAATACACTAATTTATGTGCATTACTTTGTATAAATGGTACTTTAGCTGTTCTTATTATATGCATACCTAACAAATTAGATACTATACTATAACAAAACCAAATAGTTTGATATGTAGCTGCTTCTCGTACTCCAAAGACAAACCATAATGAAGCAAAAACGATCAAATTAAATATAGCACTTAATGGTCCCATAAATAACATAAATTTTTTTAAACTATTTATATCTAATTTCTTTGGTTTTTTTATAGCTTCATCATCTACGTTATCAAATGGTAAAGTAAACTGCCCTAAATCATATAAAAGTCCTTCTACTAATAATTGTATTGGTGTTTCTGGCAAAAATGGAACTGCCACACTAGCAACCATAACAGCTAAAACTTCTCCAAAATTAAAGCTTGCTGCTAATTTTATATATTTCATTAAATTTGCAAATGTTTTTCTTCCTTCTGTCACTCCTTGCAAAAGAACATGTAAATCTTTTTCTAATAATATTATGTCTGCTGATTCTTTAGCTACATCTACTGCTGTATCTACAGATATTCCAACATCTGAATTTGTAAGTGATGGACTATCATTTATCCCATCTCCCATATATCCTACTACATTTCCTGCTTCTTTTAATAATCTTATAATTCTCGCTTTTTGTATAGGAGAAAGTTTTGCAAAAATATTATTCTTCTTAACTAGCCTTAAAACTGCATTATCTTGTAATTTATCTAATTCACTTCCTAAAATAATATTTTTAGACTTTATGCCTACTCTATCACAAACACTTTTTGTAACTTCTGCATTATCACCTGTTAAAACTACAACTCTAATTCCTGCTTTATTCATTTGTGCTATTGATTCTTTTGCACTCTCTTTTGGTGGATCTAAAAATCCTATAAATCCCAGTAGGGTCATATTTCTTTCATCTTCTACATTAAATTTTCTAATATTTCTGTCATCTTGTTTTTGGCATATTGCAATTACCCTTAATCCATCTTTATTCATTTCTTTGCTAATTCTTTGTATATTCTCTTTTATATCTTTTGTTAAATTTATTATTTTCCCATTATCATCTGCCAAAGTACATATATTTAAAATCTCTTCAACTGCACCCTTTGTTATAATATATTTCTTTTCTTCACTATCTTTTACTATAACAGATAATCTCCTTCTTGAAAAATCAAACGGTATCTCATCAATTTTTTCATAATTTTGCACCATCTTGTCTACATTATTTTCTATTCCACGCTTTATTATAGCTTCATCTATACTACCTTCTAATCCTGTTTGAAAACTTGCATTAATATATGCTTGTTTCAATATAGTAATATCTTCTTTACCATGTATATTTAAGTATTTTTCTAATACTATTTTATCTTCTGTTAAAGTTCCTGTTTTATCTGTACATAAAATATTCATTGCCCCAAAATTTTGTATAGAATCAAGTTTTTTTACAATAGTTTTCTTTTTGGACATTCTTATAGCACCTTTAGATAAGCACGACGACAAGATAACAGGAAGTAACAATGGTGTAATTGTAATTGCTATTGCTACAGCGAAAGTAAAAGCAGTTACTGTAGAATGTTTCCACATATTTAATACAAAAACTAATGGTATCATTATAAGCATAAATTTAATCAATAATTTACTAATGCTTTCTATACCTTTTTGAAAAGCAGTTTTAGGTTTATCTGTATGAATGGTATGAGCAACTTTTCCAAAATATGTAGAATCTGCTGTTTTTATTATTACCCCCTTCGCTGTTCCAGATATAACACTAGTTCCCATAAAACATATATTGTCTAAATCAGCGATACTATCTAAATCATTTTTTTGTAATTCTGTATTTACTACTTTTTTTACAGCATCTGATTCTCCTGTTAAAGAAGATTGTCCAACATATAAGTCATTAGTCTCTATAATTCTTAAATCTGCTGGTATCATACTTCCTGCTGAAAGTACTACAATATCTCCTATAACTACATTTTTTATTGGAATTTGAACTTCTTTACCATCTCTTAACACAATACAATTTGTAGCTACTAATTCTTTTAGCTTTTCAGCAGCTTTATTTGATCTATATTCTTCAAAAAAGTCTAAAAAAGTACTTGCAGTAATTAATATAGCAATCACAATTATATTTGCATAACTTGGTGTTTCTGGTAAAGCTATATCTGTATAACACAATAATGCTATAATACCTAATAATATTATATTAAATGGTGTAAATAAACTTTCAAGAAAATAATTATACCACTTTTTTGGTTTTGTTTGTTTTATTTCATTTACTCCATATTTTTGCAACATATATTCTGCTTGCTTACTGTTTAGCCCGACTCTCATTTACTTTATATAGCTTCAAAAATTCTTCTTTTTGCAGTAAACACTCTTCCCCATATAATTTTGATATATTAACTTCTTCTTTTGAATCTGCCATACTCTTTTACATCTCCTCTTTTGTTTATATATTTCTTAATGTAAACCTCTTTATTTTGTATTATAAAATTTAGTTACAATTTTGTCAAATAATATTTTAAAATGTTTGTTCATAACTTTTCATACTTTTAGGTGATAGTCCTTTATAATCACAATAATTCATAATCAATTTTCTCCATACAAAAAACCTCCAATTTTTACTGATTAACATTTTATAATTATTTACCAATAAATCTTGGAAGTTTATTGCTTTATTTAATTTTCATTTATTGCCTTGGTTGCTGATTTTTCACTTTTTCTATGACTATTTTTATATAGTTTATAGCCTTGTAGGCAGATTATACACTTTTATTTATTTTTGTGCTTTATGAATTTTCTTACAGTATTTTCAAGCTATGTAATGTTAGCTTAAATTTTACGCACTCTTTAATTCTAGTCTTAGTTTATCAGCTATCATTGCTATAAATTCACTATTTGTTGGTTTTCCTTTTGCTGCAGATACTGTATATCCAAATATACTTTCTACTGTATCTTGTTGTCCTCTTCCCCATGCTACTTCTATTGCATGACGAATTGCTCTTTCTACTCTTGAAGGAGTTGTAGCATATTTTTTTGCTATTTCAGGATATAATTGCTTTGTTATTTGATTTATCACTTCAATATCATTAACAACCATCATTATTGCTTCTCTTAAATATTGATACCCTTTTATGTGAGCTGGTACTCCAACCTCATGTATTACATTAGTTACTAAAGCCTCTAAATTTTCTTCATTTTTTTTCTCTTCTGGAGACATTTGTATGTATTGCCCCTTAATCTCTCTTGATGAAAATGTTGCTCTCATTGGAGCTGGTGCAAAATTTTTAAGTTCCTTTATCCTCTTTACTAATAAATTAATGTCAAAAGGCTTTACAATATAATATTGGGCTCCTAATTCAATAGCTCTTTGTGTTATTTTGTCTTGTCCTACTGCTGATAACATTATACACATAGGAAATTTTTCTATATTTGGTGAATTGGATAATCTTTCCAATACTCCTAATCCATCCATATGTGGCATAATAACATCTAGTATGGCTACATCTGGTAGCATTTTTGCAATTAGTTCATAAGCTTCATCACCATCTCTAGCTACTCCTATGACCTCCATTTCTTCCTTTTCCAAGCAATTTTTTAATGTAAGTGAAAAATCCATATTGTCATCTGCAATTAACACCTTAATTTTTTCCTTCAATTTTCTTTCCTCCTATTTTGTAAATTTTTTACATTTTTGATTATATTCCTTTTTCCATTTTTTTGCAATACTTTTTAATAAAATATTTTGTTTTTATTGGTTATTACTTATTTTTTTGATTTTTTTATTGCTTTTTGTTTTTATATTTCTTTTTGTATTTTTACATTTTTTTCCATTTTGTATTCTATGTTATTATTTTTCAACATTTCTAATGTATTTTCTACTTTATATTCTTCTATTTCTATGATTGCTCTAATTCTTTCACCATATTGTATTTCTAACACATTTATACTATTTTTATCACAATAATGTTTAAATTTCTGAAATTGTTGATATTCTAATATGACAATAATTCTCATTCCTAATATGATTTTTGCCATATTTGCATTGTTAATTGCTTCTACTACAGAATCTGAATAAGCTCTTACAAGACCTCCTGTTCCTAATAATATTCCGCCAAAATACCTAGTTACGATTGCTACTACATTATATAATTTCTTTTGTTTTAACACATTAAGTATTGGCATTCCTGCTGTACCTGATGGCTCTGCATCATCACTATATTTTTCGTATAATCCATTATCTTCTTTTACTATATATGCATAGCAATTATGTTTTGCATCAAAATATTTTTTTCGTATTATTTCAATATATTTTCTCGCTTCTTCTTTATTTTCTACATATTTTAAATGTGTAATAAATTTAGATTTTTTTATAATTATTTGTGATTTACTTTCTCCTTTTACTGTTATATATTCCATTTCAACCTCCATTTAAATTAATTTTAACAATAAATTACATATCTTGTCTGTATTTAATTTGTTAAAATTTTAGAATGATTGTAATAATTTTACTAACAGTTTTCAAAAGCTTTTATTGTTTTCCTTCTATTTTACACATACCGGCTGTATAGCCTGTTGAATATGCTATTTGTAAATTAAATCCTCCTGTATATGCATCTACATCTATAATTTCTCCAGCAAAAAATAAATTTTTTACAATTTTTGATTCCATTGTACTAGGATTTATTTCTTTTATATTTACTCCACCTGATGTCACAATTGCCTCATCTATACTTCTAAAACTGTCTAATTGTA
The DNA here is from genome assembly GCA_944388605.1 of uncultured Clostridia bacterium. Taxonomy (GTDB): domain Bacteria; phylum Bacillota; class Clostridia; order TANB77; family CAG-508; genus CALXJJ01. The sequence goes on along the minus strand of CALXJJ010000014.1, from coordinate 10,586 downwards.
TCGAAAAACTCTTTATAGTATTCACTAATTTCTTTCTTTCTATTTTAGTTATTTCATTTACTATTTTGTTTTTATTTATTCCCGCTTTTTCTAATACATCATTAATTATTTTTTGTGGTAATAGCTTATCTAGACTATTTTTTATTTCTTTGTTCTTTTGTTCAGCAAAATCTCTTAATACCCTATCATCTAATTTTTCTTCAGATAACCCTGGTTTTAAATCTATATTTAAAATTATTTGATTATTTTTTAATAACTCAATTATATTATTATATCTTACTAAATGTGCTGAGCCACTTAGTATCACTGGTCCAGATACTCCAAAATGTGTAAATATCATTTCACCAAAATCTTCATAAATTATTTTATTTTTACTAATATCTTTTATATTAATCTTTACATTTTTTAAATTTAATCCTTGCATATTTTTGCAAATTTTTTCTGCATTCATTGGAATTAGTGAACCTTTTATTTCTGTAATGCTATGTCCGATTTCTTGTGCCATTCTATATCCATCTCCTGTTGAACCAGTCAGTGGATAACTTTTACCTCCTGTTGCTAAAACTACTTTGTCTGCCATTATTTTTTCATTATTCGCAATTACGCCAACTGCTGTATTCTCTTTCACTATAATATGATTTACTTTTGTGTTTGTAAAAACTTTAATTTTAAGTTTTTTTAATTCTTCTATAAATGCTTCTAATACATCTTTAGAACTGTCACTTTCCGGAAATATCCTATTACCCCTTTCTTCTTTAGTTTTTACACCATGTTTATTTAAAAATTTTATTATATCTATATTGGTAAAATTTTTAAAGCAACTATATAAAAATTTTCCGTTCCCAGGTATATTTTTAATGAATTCATCCATATTGATACTACTTGTTATATTACATCTTCCTTTACCTGTTATTAGTAATTTTCTTCCACATCTTTCCATTTTTTCTAGTATTATTACTTCATTATTAATATTGTGTATTCTTTCTGAAATAGCTGCCATCATGCCTGCTGGTCCTCCACCTATTACAATTACCTTCATCGTGTTTAATTCCCTTCTATAAACTTACCTTTATCAAATACTGATAAAGGTGTATTTTACATAATATTTTGAATTGCTTTAATTACCCCTATTTTCCCATATTCATATGTTAATCCTCCTTGCATAAAAGCTACATATGGTTCTCTTATAGGAGCATCACAACTAAGTTCTATTGAAGAACCTTGAGTAAAACTTCCTGAAGCCATTATTATCTTATCTGAATATCCTGGCATATCCCAAGGTTCTGGTATAGAATTAGAATCTATTGGAGAACCCATTTGTATTCCTTGACAAAATTTTATCAGTTTATTCTTATCTCTAAATATTATAGTTTGTACAATATCTGATCTTTTATCATCATATTTTGGTTCAACATCATATCCCATCTTTTGTAACAGATAACTTGTTAAAATTGCTGTTTTTAAACTACTTGCTACTACAGAAGGTGCCATAAATAATCCTTGTAAAAAGGATTTATTGATTCCAAGTGTAGGTCCTACTTGTTTTCCTTCTCCTGGAACAGTAAGTCTTTGTCCCGCTAAATCTACTAATTCTTTTTTTCCTGCTATATAAGCTCCATTTGGTGCAATTCCTCCTCCTAAATTCTTTATTAATGAACCTACTATTATATCTGCTCCTATTTGCAGAGGCTCTATTGTATTCACAAATTCGCAATAGCAATTATCTATCATAATAATTACATCTTTATCTATATTCTTTATTATTTTTATTACTTTTTCTACTTTTTCTAATGATATACTCTTTCTTAAATCATAGCCTTTTGAACGTTGGATTTCTATAAGTTTAATTTTTTTACTTTTAAGTACTTTCTCTATCTGTTCATAATTAAAGTCATCATTTAATAAATCTATTTGTTCATATTTAATTCCAAATGACTTCAATGAACTACTATTTTCTTTTATACCTATGACTTCATCTAATGTATCATATGGTTTTCCATTTATACTAAGCATTATATCTCCTGGTCTTAGAAATGCAAATAATGCAACTGTTAGTGCATGAGTTCCTGATATAAATTGACTTCTAACAATGCAATCTTCTGCCCCAAAAACTTTTGCAAACACTTTTTCGATAGTATCTCTACCTATATCTCCATATCCATAACCTGTTGTACTACCAAAGTGTACCTCTGATATCTTATATTCTTGAAATGCTTCTAAGACTTTTATGCTATTTATCATACAAATATTATCAACTTTTTTATACTCATTTTTTAAAACTTCTTCTGCCTGTGATATCATTTCTTTTACATTGTTATCCATTTTTTTATCATTCCTTTTATAGTTAATATTAAACTTATACTACTTTGTCTGTATAATAACTGGTTGTTGTACTCTGTTCTACTTTATAATATATACCTTTAAATTCTGGTAAAATCTTATTTATTTCATATATTGGTTCCAATTTTATATTACCATTTTCGTCTATTACTCCCCATTTTCCATCTTTCTTTATTCCTGCAACTCCATTTTCAAATTCTGTTACAAAATCGTATTTTGCTTCAACTTTTACATTTCCATCTTTATCTACAAAACCCCATTTTCCATTTTCATTCTTAGCAAATAATTTATTTCCTTGATATACATCTTTACTATTTACAATATTACCTTCCATATTTATATATATTATTTCTTTATCTGAATACAATCTTACATAATTGTTTACTTTATCAATTATTCCATTTTCTAATGATGCTACTACTTGCATATCTTTTCCTATAATTTGTGTTATATTGCCGTTTTTAGCTTGTAATAAATTTGTATCTTCAATTTTTGAAATATTGTCATAATTGAATTCAATAACATATTTTTCTTCATCATTTATTATTCCAGTTTTTCCTCCCTTTACTGCTATAAAATAATTATCATATAAATATTCTATGTATGAATAATTATTTTTTATAATTTGCTCTTTATTTTCATCTGCTACACCATAATAATCATTTTTATCAACAGTTATCATATATTCTTTGTTCTCTGTTGGTGTAATATTTACATATTTAGCATCACTTATAAGATTTCCTTTTTCATCAAATAAAAATTCTTGATTCTCTTTTATAGCATTTATATATACACCTGAAAAAGATATTTCATCATAGTTTATAGGAATTACATTATTACCGTCTATATTTAATACTCCATATTGTTCTGCCTTTTTTACAATAAACAAATTATTTACATTATTGTAGCCAATCTCTGTATATTCATGAGGTACAATAATCTTCTTGTTCTTTATAACCCCTGCTTGTCCATCCCTACTTGCTATAAAATAATAATTTTTTTCATCATCTATATCATTTATTTTTTCTAATGTATTATACTCAGTATCTAAAATTTCTTTTCCTTTATAATCTATATACCCATATCTATATCCTTGTTCTGTTGTTCTACTTACAATAAAACCTGTTTTTATAGAATTTGTTTCTTCACTGTAATACCCATCTGTTGTTATTGAGCTATATTTAGGTTTTATAAGTTCATATCCATTAATATTTACTACTCCATATTGGTTTTCTAATTTTGTTAGCAATGTTCCTTCTTTATAATCTAAACTCTCTATTTCATCATATTTAGGTTTTATAAGTTCTTTTCCATCTAAATTTATCAACCCATATTTACCATCTTTTTTACATTTTAAAATTGTCTTTTCATAAAATATACCTGTTTCAGAACTTTTTATTGGTATAGCATTTACTTCTTCATATTCTTCATATATCTGCTCATTTTTATCATTTAATACTTTTACTGTATAACTATTTGTTTCTGTCTTATAATCATATAAACAAACAAAAACTGCTTTTTCTGGATTAGGTATTTGTACAATATCATAAATTGGCTCTATTATAACATTTCCCAATTTATCTATAACTCCATATTTTTCTTCTTTTTCTAACAAAAAATAATTCTTATTTGCTATTTCTTGAATTTCATAACTTATCTTGGAATTTTTAATTATTATTAAAATTACTGCTATTATTATTAAAATTAAAATAATTCCTATTACAACTTTTAATATATTTTTTTTCATCTTATCTCCTTCCCCAATACAGAAATTTTACAATATATAATAAAATATCTAAATTATTAATATCCGCTTCTTTTCTTCTGTATCAAATTCTTTTGTATCATTTCCGCATATTCTTACATGCTTTTACCCAGATTATTCTTCTGTCCTCATATCTTTCTATTTTATATGTCATTCCATCTATTTCTATAACTGGTTGTTCATCATCATCTGGAACTCTACCTAAATTTTCTATTAAATAACCTGATAATGTATCATAATCTCCATCTTTTATTTTTATTCCTAAAATCTTTTTCATCTCGTTTATTGTTAAATTGCCTCTTAGCATATAAGTATTATCATCTATTTTTTCATACATTTTTTCTTCATCATCATATTCATCAAATATATTTCCTACAAGCTCTTCTAAAATATCTTCCATAGTAAGTAATCCAGATGTTCCTCCATACTCATCTAAAACAATTGCCATCTGTTTTTTATTGTTTTGTAATTCTTTAAATATTTCATCAATAGGTTTATTTTCTGGTACGAAATATGCTTCTCTCATTATATTTTTTATCTCTATTTTTTTATTTTCTGCTAACATTTTCAAAACATCTTTTATAAATAAAATTCCTTGTATATTATCTATAGTTTCTTCATACACTGGTATTCTACTATATTTGTACTCATCTAATTCTTTTAAACAATCTTTAAGATTTTCATTTAATTCTAATGCATATATATCAGTTCTTGGTGTCATTACTTCTGATGCCACAATATCATTTAAATTAAATACATTATTTATTAATTCTCTTTCATTTTTATCTATTGTACCTTTTTCTTGTCCTTCATCTACCATCATTTTTATTTCTTCTTCTGTCACTATTTCCTCTTCATTTTCACTTACTCCAAACATTTTCGATACGATATTAGTAGATATTGTAAGCAATTTTACAAAAGGTGCTGTAATCATCGAAATTGTCTTAATTACTCCAATAGTAGCAAATGATATCTTTTCATAATGTTTCATTGCCAATCTTTTTGGAACTAATTCTCCAAAAACAAGAGTAAAAAATGATAATATCAGAGTTATAATTACAATTGAAATTCCTTTCCAAACTCCAATACTAACATTTGGTATTAAACTATTTAGTATTGGTGCTAATTTATCAGCAAATGTATCTGACGCAAAAGCACTAGATAAGAATCCTGCTAAAGTGATTCCTATTTGTATTGTTGCTAAAAACTTACTTGGATTTTTTAACATTTTTTCTATTTGTTTTGCTTTTTTATTTCCTTCCTTAGCTTGCTTTTCTATTTTTGCATCATTTAATGATATAAATGCTATTTCAGCCATTGCAAAATATGCATTTAGTAAAATCAGTACAATTAAAATTCCTATTTGAGAAAGCATTATTTTTATTTCTCCTTTCTAGCTTTTATACTTCCCTTTTTTACTTAATATTATATATTTTATGTATATATATGTCAATTATATTTATAATTTTTATATGAAAGAAACATATTGTCATAATATGTTCCTTTCATACTTTTAGGAATTTATGTACATAATGCATAAAGTTATATTTTCTAATATCCCGTTCTTGGTAATTCTTTTATAATTGTTGCCCCTTTTGCTTCATATTCTTTTTCTATCTCTTTATTATTATCTGTAACAACTATTTCTAATTTCTCTTTTGTATTATTTACTGTTACTTTATAAATTTCATTCAAATTTATATCTATTTGTATTAACTCATCATATAGAGTATAACAATCTAATGTTTTTGTTTCTTGTAAATAATATGTGCCTGGTAATAAATTTTTTATAATAGCTATTCCGTTTTCATCTGTAACTATATTTTGATGGATTATATTTTTATTTTCATCTAATAAATTAAATTCCACTCCTTTAAGCAACATTCCATCTTCTCCATCTTTTTTTATTACTTGTATTTGAGTATCATTTCTAAAATACTTTTCTGTATAATTATTAACACCAAATTCCCATTCTATACCTGTTAGAGCATAACTTTGTTTATTTTCTACAGTTGATTTTCCGTAATAAATCGGTTTTGTATTTACTTTTGCTTTTGCAAACAAATTAAATTCTCCATCTGTTGTTAAATATTGTACAGGCATTATTACTTTAAATCTTTCTCCATTTTCAAAAAATTGTTTTTCTTTATTATTAATATCTACTATCTTTGCATCTTCTGGCACTTTTCCTGTAAATTTTATTTCATATTCATTAACTCCTATTTGTGATTTCAACTCATATTCTTTGCTTATACAAGTTGAATCTATGTTATCTATCCTCCACCCTTCACTTATAGGACTAATTTGTATATCACAAGATGGTTTAGTTGTATTCATACTTCTTGCTTTCTCAGAAAGTGATTTTGCACCTGCTATTATTCTTTCTCCCTGTTCACTTAAAGCTTCAAATTCGTCCCAATTATAATTATATAACATATCATATGTTGCAATTTTAGTTATTGCAAAAGCTTCTGCATCGCTATTGGCTCCTAGTTGTGCTGGACTTACATATGGATATCCATTTGTAATGCATCTCCATACTAGTACATTTGATATATATGAATCTACTGTAACATCATATTGTATATCAAATTCTACTCCATCTAATGTTCTATCCATACAATATGCTGGATATTCCACTCCATCTTTTAAATATACAACATATGCAATTCCTATTCTAACACCATTTATTGCAATTGGTATCATTTCCTCTTTTGAATATAATCGTGCTCTATCTATATTAAACAAAGCTGCTTGAGCTTTATTTATTGGTGCTATTATATTAATAATTAACATAATAATCATTAATATTGCAACTAGTTTTAATTTTTTCAATAAATTATCTCCTTTCTATATTTCTACTCCTTGCACGCATAATCTTATTTCTGGTGCATTTTCTATACATGTTATTAATGTAATCCTATTATCTTGAGTATTTTCTAAATATGTCCAATTAGTTTCATTTATTTCTTTCACTAATTGAACTATATACTTTTTTTCTTCATTATCTTTCCTATAAATTATTACATCTCCTAACTCTATTTTTTTTAAATCTTTAAAGAAATCTCCCTTACTAGCTCTATTATGTGAAGCTAAACATATGTTACCATTTAATACACTCGTTTCATCAAAATGTCCAATTCCTTTTTCTAATGCTCCTTCTGTAATTCCTTCTACAATTGGAGCTTTTAAATTAATTTTAGGAATTTCTAACATCCATGATGGGTCTTCTATTTTATTTATCGCTTGTCCTTTTAAATTAGTATTTACAAATGCGATATTTTCTTGCATTTGCAACATATTTTCATCATTAATAATATTATTATTTTGGGTTTCTTGTGTCATAGAATATACAATAGAATCTTCTTTAGAATTTAGAAACGTAAATGTAATCTGAATTAAAATAAATATAATAATAGATACAATTATTGTAATAGTTTTAACATTTTTTTTGCTAAAATTTATCATGCATATATTTCACCTTCTTCTGGATTCAATTAGAATAAAAATTTTTTGAATAAAAGATTTAAAAATTGCAATTTAAAATCTGTAATTATAATACTACAATTTACAATATTTGTAAAGCATTTTTCATCGACAAAAAAAGCTATTTTTTGCAAGCATATAATGCAATATACAAAAATAGCTTTAATTTTATTCTTTCTTTCTCTTATCTAAATATATATAAAATTCAACTCCATCAATTTTATTCATAACGCCATATCTATTACGATAATTTGTCATTATAGCTTTTACTAATGCTAACCCTATGCCTGTACCTCCGTCTTCTCGATTTCTTGAATTATCAACTTTATAAAACCTCTGCCATATTCTATCCAAATTTTCATCTTCTATATTTTCTCCTGTATTAAATACTGAAATTTTTATTTTATCATTTTCATCTTTTACTGTTATTTCTATTAATTTTTTGCCATTTTTTTCTTTTACATGTTTTATTGCATTTGTAACATAATTTGTAATGACTTGATCTATATAAAAATCATCTGCATAAACATTAACAATATCTTTTGCATTTACTTGAACTTCTATATTATTTTCTCTTATCATAACATTACATTTTCTTATTACTTCATTTATCAACTCTGTAATATTAAATTCTTTGTTATCAAATTCTCTAGCCCCATATTCTAATTTCATTAATTCTAATAATTGCTTTACTAATTTATCCATCCTGTTTGATTCATCTAATATAACTTCTGCATAAAATTTTTTAGATTCTTCATCTGTATTGACATTTTCTATTAAACCTTCTGCATAACCTTGTATTAACGCTATTGGTGTTTTTAATTCATGTGATACATCTGAAATAAATTGTTTCCTCATTTCGTCAATTTTCGATTTTTCTTCAATATCCCTTTCTAGTTCAATATTATTTGCTCTTAATTGTTTTATAGTTGTTTCCAATTTATCAGACATAGAATTAATATTTTCACCTAATTCGTTAATTTCATCTTTTCCACCTCGTAATGTATATTTTTGACTAAAATCTAATCTAGCCATTTTCTTTGTTATAGAATTTAATTCAACTATAGGTTCAGTAAATTTTTTTGATATAAATGAAGCCAGTATTCCAGTAATTATTGTAGCTAAAAAACCTATCATTATTAATAAATTGTTAGATATTCTAACACTCTCTTTTATTGAAGATATAGGCATACGTATGCATAATGCATATCCATTATCTAATTGTGCAGATAAAACTACATAATTTATTTTATTTTGCTTATCTCTTACTTTTTGTATTCTCATATTTTTGTCTGAATATATTATATCTGTAAGATATGTATTACTTCTCATTAAATCAGTCATTTCATTGTATGTTGATATTATTTCTTTATTTGATGAATATACTGTTACATCTGTGTCTGTTTTAATTAAAATATCAAAATTATTTTTAGATGCTTCATTTTTTATTTCTTCATTTAATGCTAAACTGTTATTATTTATAAGATAATAATTATTTATTTTTTCATATAATTCTTTTAAGCTTCTTGTTTTTGAATACATATAAAAGGTTTCTAATACGACATTATTTATTAATATTAAAAATATTATTATAACAATTATTACAGCACATAGAGATATAAATAATTTCATCTGTACGGATTTCATTTTTTCTCTAATTTCTTTCATTTTTAATCTCATTCCTTACTAATATATTATTTTACTTCAAATTTATATCCCACACCCCTCATTGTTTCTATATATTTTCCTTTTTTACCTAATTTATGTCTTATTTTTTTTATATGACTATCAATTGTTCTTGAATCCCCATAATAATCATAATTCCACACATTATTTAATATTTTATCTCTTGACAACGCAATATTTTTATTATCTATTAAATACTTTAACAATTCATATTCCCTTAAACTTAAATCAATTTGTTTTCCATCTACTTTTACAGTTCTTCCTTCCTGATCTATTACAATTCCTCCACAATCTTGTATTTTTTTTGTCTCACCCATCGTTCTTTTTAATATTGCTTCAACTCTTGCAACTAAGATTTTAGGACTAAACGGCTTAGATATATATTCATCTACTCCTAATTCAAATCCGAAAAGTTCATCTTGTTCTTCTCCTCTGGCTGTTAACATTATTATTGGTACTTTAGAAGTTTGTCTTATTTGTCTTAATACTGACCATCCATCTAATTTTGGCATCATTACATCTAATAATATTAATTTTATCTTCTCTGAATTCATTTCAAAAACCTCTAAAGCTTCTTCCCCATCTTTTGCTTCTATTATTTTATAACCTTTTTGTGCTACCAAAAAATCTTTAATTAATTTTCTCATTCTTGATTCATCATCAACTACCAGAATTGTTATTTCTTCCATATACAATTTCCTTTCATTTACATAATTTTGTTATATTATAACATTGTTTTGTGTCTTTAATGTGAAATTTATTTTAATTAATTATATCCCCCTACAAAATATATGTAAATGATGTATCCTATTTTTTTGTATTTTCTTGTAAATATTTCAGTTTAGTTGCCAGTCCTCCCCTTATATGTCTTTCTGCTTTATTTTCATCCAATACTTCTCTTACTTTCCTGGCTAATATTGGATTTATCTTTAATAACCTCTCACTTACATCTTTGTGTACCGTTGTTACTTTTCGTAACGGTAGAATTTTGATTTTTTATATCATCAAAATTTGTAATTACCATAGGGCTACTTCCAATTTCATTTAGTAATTTTAATCTTACTTCTATATTTCCTTCACTACCTACTTCAATAACATCTATTATTGTTTTAAGCATTGAATTTGTAATTGTTTCATTATTTAAAATGTCATCAACTGTACTTATTGTCTTTGTAAGTTCTTTTTCTAATACATCTTTTTCTTTTATTTCAGAAGTGATTAACTTTAATTCCCTTTCTAATCTTGATATATCTTCATTTAATGGATTTGTATATTGTTTTAGTTCCTGCATATTGATTACTTCGTTTTG
>CALXJJ010000013.1 GCA_944388605.1 uncultured Clostridia bacterium | reverse complement strand
GAAACAAACTGAAAGAAATAAAATTGTTTTATATTTGTTTAACAATGTTAATTAGAAAATTTATTATTACTATAGGAAGGTAGCTGAACTATTGAAGAACGTAAGATTTTATGGTATAATTACTAAGATTTAGCAAGTAAGCTAATTAATTTTTTATAATCTCCTTTTGGAGTTAAACATAAAGAACCACTAGCAGCACAATAATTATTGAAGGAGGAATTGGTATGGAAGAAAGACTTAAAAGTACAATGAGGTTTTATCTCTTGGCTACACAACTGAAATATAAAATTAGGAGTGGCTGGGACGAAACACATTGGAATGTGAGTAAAGAAAGAATTGAAAGTATTGCTGAACATGTTTATGGAACGTGCATACTGGCATTAAGTATCGATTCTGAATTTGAAACACACTTGGATATCGGTAAGGTAATAAAAATGCTGGTTCTTCACGAATTAGGTGAAGTTGTCATAGGAGATATTACCCCATTTGACAATGTCACTCTAGAAGAAAAAATGGAAAAAGAACATGAAGCAATCAAGGAAGTTCTAGGCGACTTAGTCAAGAAGAAAGAATACTTTGCATTATTGTTAGAATTTGACGAAAGGAAAACGAAAGAAGCAATTTTTGCTTATCATTGTGATAAATTAGATGCCGACATACAAGCAAAAGTTTATCAGGATATGGGGTGCCAAAATCCCTTAGATAGGCAGGAAAATAATGTTGTTTTCAACAGTCAAAAAGTTCAACAAATGGTGCAAGACGGTGCAAAAACGGCATTTGACATTTGGTATGAATGGGATAGACCTTTATATGCAGAAGATGAAAGATTTTCAAAACTTCTTGATTATATTAAGGAGGCTGATACTCAAACGGACTTTTAATGTAACTCGCAAACAAAATTGTTAAGGAGGAAAAAGATATGGCAAAGCTTACATTTTTTTCTGTCTTAAAAAGCAACTTGAAATGTGCCTTTTGTAAAAAAGAAAATTGCCCCGTAAGGTATATGCCCCAGAGGAAAAAAACTCAGATTTATGATGGTTCACAATATGTTACAAGATGCGAAAAAGATGAGAAGGCACGTGAAGATGCTATGTTGAAAAGACGGCTTCCGTGATATGTAAGTCAGCAAAACAGAATGTATTATATTAAAATGTAATACATTCTGTTTTTGTGAGAATTTTATTAAAAAATACATTGTAAGATATTGCAATTTATAAAAAATATGATATACTCTAATAAATTGATTGATATTTGTATCAATCGTCAAGAGAGCCAAAAAGTTGTAAATAACTACTTCGTTGGCACCAGACAAAAAAAGCCTTGTAAGTATTGAAATATCAATATTTTACAAGGTTTTTATTTGCTAAAGGTATGCAGTGAGGATGAAGTAGAAATTTATTTTGTTTTTAAAAAGCATACTCTTGAGAAATATCAGTAGTTATTCAGATTGTCAAGTCTCTTGTGGTAAATCCATTGCACGCAATTTTGACTTCGTAAATTTGGCTTAGAAACAAATTTACTAAAAAGCCAAAGAGAAAGTTAAAGTTTGAATTAAATTAGAGCTTTCCGATTTGTTCTTTTAAAACTGTGGATTGTAACCGATATAAATTATAAATTATTGTAAGAAGAAAAATGCAAAAAAGTATTGCAATTACAATGTTTTTTTGATATAATGGATAACGTTAAAATACACACACTAAATGAGCTGAGCAAGAGTGCTTAATATAACCTTAAGTGTTGCAGGCGATATAAAGTTTAGTGGAGGTAAAACTAAAAGGAGGAATATAGAATGGCAGTAGTTGCAATGAAACAATTACTAGAGGCAGGTGTTCATTTTGGACATCAAACAAGAAGATGGGATCCTAAAATGGCAGAATATATTTTTCAAGCTAGAAATGGAATCCATATAATTGATTTGCAAAAAACTTCTAAAAAGCTTGATGAAGCATATGCTTTTGTAAAAGAGCAAGCTGAAGAAGGAAAAACAATTTTGTTTGTAGGAACAAAAAAACAAGCACAAGAATGTGTGAAAGAAGCTGCTGAAAAATGTGGCATGTATTATATTAACCAAAGATGGTTAGGTGGTACATTAACGAATTTTGGTACAATAAGAAAAAGAATTGAAAGACTTAAAGAATTAGAAACAATGCAAGAAGATGGAACTTTTGATGTATTACCAAAAAAAGAAGTTATTATATTAAAGAAAGAAATGGATAAACTAGAGAAGAATCTTGGAGGAATTAAAGAAATGGATAAGATTCCACAGATGTTATTTATAGTAGATCCTAAGAAAGAGAGAATAGCTATATTGGAAGCTAAAAAATTAGGTATTCCAGTAGTTGGGTTAGTTGATACTAATTGTAATCCAGAAGAAGTAGATTATGCTATTCCAGGAAATGATGACGCTATTCGTGCTGTAAAACTAATAACAGATGTTATGGCAAATGCTGTTATAGAAGGTAGACAAGGAGAATCTATGGATATTACCACAGAGCAAGTTGATGAGACATCTGAAGATATGAGCATGGAAGAAGTTGTAGCTACAGAAGAACAATAATAATTTATATATAAGAGTAGGAGCTCTGCTCTTGCTCTTTAAAAATTTTAAGGAGGAGTAAAAATGATTACTGCAAGTCAAGTAAAAGAATTAAGAGAAAGAACAGGTGCAGGAATGATGGACTGTAAGAAGGTTCTTACAGAAACAAATGGAGATGAAGAAAAAGCAATTGAATTATTAAGAGAAAGAGGAATTGCAAAGGCTGCAAAAAAATCAGATAGAATTGCAGCAGAAGGATTGGTAGATGCTTATATTTCAGAAGACTCTAAAATAGGAGCGGTTGTTGAAGTTAATGCAGAAACAGACTTTGTTGCAAAAAATGAAGAATTTAAAACTTTTGTTGCAAACATAGCAAAACAAGTGGCTTTAAACAATCCAAAAGATGTAGAAGAACTTTTAAATCAAAAATCAATTGAAGAGACAGACAAAACTGTACAAGAAGTATTAACAAATAAAATTGCAACAATTGGAGAAAATATGTCTATTAGGAGATTTGCTAGATTTGAATCTAAGAATGGAAGTATCGAAAAATATATTCATGGTGAAGGAAAAATAGCTGTTTTAGTAGAAATGGAAAATGCAGAAAAAGAATTAGAAAAAGATATATGTATGCAAATTGCAGCTGCAAGACCAGAATATTTAAACAGAGATGCAGTGCCAACTGAAAGAGTAGACAAAGAAATGGAGATTTTAAAAGCACAAGCTATGAATGAGGGAAAACCAGCACAAATAGCTGAAAAAATGGTACAAGGAAGAATAGGAAAATTCTACTCAGAAATTTGTTTGCTAGAACAAAATTTTGTAAAAGATCCAGATATAAAAGTAGAAGAACTTTTAAATTCAAAAGGTGCAAAAGTACTAAGATTTGCTAGATTTGAAAAAGGTGAAGGATTAGAGAAAAAAGAAGAGAATTTTGCAGAAGAAGTAGCAAAACAAATAAAGGGATAATTATATGTAAACAAAGTAACTTTATATGTTGACAAACAAGAATAATTATGATACAATACAAAGGCGTATGTATTGAACATACGCTTAAAAAAGATAAATAGTAAAAGTGTAAAAAGCATAAAATATGTGGAGGTGTATTGAAATGGCTGGAAAAGGAGCAAGAGAAGCAATTACATTAGAATGTACAGAATGCAAAGAAAGAAATTATATGACAGAAAAAAATAAGAAAAATAATACAGAGAGACTTGAAGTAAAGAAATATTGTAAACGTTGCAATAAGCGTACAAACCATAAAGAAACAAAATAGTCTTTTATAGGAGGAAATACCAATGCCTAAGGACATAAATAAAAAGAATAAAGAAAAGAAAGAAAAAAAACATTTCTTTAAGGATTCAAAAGCAGAACTAAAAAAAGTAATATGGCCAACACCAAAACAATTAGTTAATAGTACAATAGCTGTTATCACAATAGCTATTATAGTAGCAATAATAACATTTGTACTAGATTTAGCTTTTGAAAAAATTAATACATATGGTGTAGATAAACTAAAAGCATTAGTAGGTACAGAGAGTAACACTGTTACAACAAATGAAACTATAGAAAATGAAGAAAGTTCAGAAAATACAACAAATGAGGTAACAGAAAATACTATAGTAAATGAAGCAGAAGCTAATGTAACTAGTAATGAAACTATGCAAAATACAGAAAATGTAGAATAGGAGGCTATTTTATCATGTCTCAAAAAAATCAAGATTTAGAACCAAAGTGGTATGTTGTGCATACATATTCTGGTTACGAGAACAAAGTTAAAACAGACTTGGAAAACACTGTAAAAAATAGAGATTTACAAAATTATTTCTTCGATATTGTTGTTCCACTAGAAGAGCAAATAGAAATAAAAGATGGAAAAAGAAAGGTTAATTTAAAGAAAGTTTTTCCAGGATATGTTTTAATAAAAATGATTGTAACTGAAGAAACTTGGTATATTGTGAGAAATACCAGAGGTGTTACAGGTTTTGTTGGTTCTGGAACAGATCCTATTGCTTTAACTGAAGAAGAAATAGCAAAAATGGGATTTGATTTACAATCAATAAATATAGATTATAATGTTAATGATACTGTTACAATTATAGATGGAGCATTAAAAGATTTTGTTGGAACTGTAACAGAAATTAATAAAGAAAAACATAAAATAAAAGTATTAGTGTCTATGTTTGGAAGAGAAACACCAGTAGAGTTAGAGTTTTCACAAGTGAAAAAAAATAATTAAAATGTTTAAAATAGTGATTAAATTCACTGATTTAATATACATACAAAACTAAAGGAGGTGCTATAAATGGCAGAAAAAGAAATTGGAAATATTATTAAATTACAAATTCCAGCAGGTAAAGCAACACCAGCTCCACCAGTTGGACCAGCACTAGGATCAAGTGGTGTTAATATTATGCAATTTGTAAAAGAATTCAATGATAGAACAGCAAAACAAACAGGATTAATAATTCCAGTTGTAATAACTGTTTATAAAGATAAGTCATTTGAATTTATTACAAAAGAGCCACCAATGGCTGTATTAATAAAAAAAGTAGCTAAAATAGAAAAAGGCTCAGGAAAGCCAAATAGAGATAAAGTTGCTACAATTACTAAAGAACAAGTTGAAGAAATTGCAAAACAAAAAATGCCAGACTTAAATGCAGCATCATTAGAAGCAGCTATGAGTATGGTAAAAGGAACAGCTCGCTCTATGGGAGTTGTTGTAGCAGAATAAAAATTAATTGGGAGAAGCATATATTGTTTCGTTAGAACCAAAGGAGGTAAAAATGAAAAGAGGAAAAAGATATCAAGATAGTGCTAAACTTATTGATTCATCAAAATTATATAATGCAAAAGAGGCACTAGAATTAATAGAAAAAATGCCAAAAGCTAAATTTGATGAAACAGTAGAATTACATGTTAAATTAGGTGTTGATTCAAAACATGCAGATCAACAAGTTAGAGGAACTACTGTACTTCCAAATGGAACAGGAAAAACATTGAAAGTATTAGTATTTGCAAAAGGACCAAAAGCTGATGAAGCTTTAAAGGCTGGAGCAGATTATGTTGGAGCAGAAGAATTAATACCCAAAATAGAAAAAGAAAATTGGTTTGATTATGACGTAATTGTAGCAACACCAGATATGATGGGAGTTGTTGGTAGATTAGGAAAAGTATTAGGACCAAAAGGATTAATGCCAAACCCTAAATCTGGAACTGTAACAATGGATGTTACTAAAGCTATTAGTGAAATAAAATCAGGTAAAGTAGAATATAGATTAGATAAAACTAATATTATTCATTTAGGATTTGGGAAAGTTTCATTTGGAGCTGATAAATTATTAGAAAACTATAATACAATTATAGGAGCTATTATAAAAGCTAAACCATCAGCTGCAAAAGGACAATACATTAAAAGTGTAGCAATATCAACAACAATGGGACCAAGTATGTATATTGATCAAAAATAGAAGTATAGCCAAAGAAAGTAGGCATTTATAAGTCCTACCGAGGCATATGTGCGGATAAATTCTAAGCATGTTATGCCTCAAGGCATAACATACTTAGAATTTTACTATTATGGAGGTGAATTAAATTGGCTAGTGAAAATATTATAAAACAAAAGGAAGAAGAAGTAAAAGCATTAGCAGAAAAATTTAAAGAAGCTAAAGTTATACTTTTAACAGACTATAGAGGAATTAATGTTACAGATGTTACAACATTAAGAAAAGATTTAAGAAATGTAAATGCTGAATATAGAGTAATAAAAAATAATATTACCAAAAGAGCATTAAACTTAAATGGTGAAAATGGTTTGGATAGTTTATTAGAAGGACCAACTGCAGTAATGATAAGTAATGATGATTATTTAGAACCTGCAAAAGTTATATATAATTTTACTAAGAAAAATGATTTTTATAAAATTAAAGGTGGAATTATAGATGGTAAAGTAATGACTGCAGAGGAAATAATAACTATTGCAAAATTACCATCAAGACAAGAATTATTGGGAATGCTTGCTGGAGGATTATTGGGAAGTATTTCAAAACTTGCAGTTGCGCTTAGTGAAGTAAGCAAACAAAAAGAAAATGCTTAATAGTAAGCAAAAAATAATATAAGGAGGAATTTTAAATGTCAAAAATAGAAGAATTATTAGAGACTATTGATAGTCTAACAGTAGCTGAATTAGCTGAATTGGTAAAAGGAATAGAAGAAAAATATGGAGTATCTGCAGTAGCAGCTGCAGCACCAGTAGCTGGAGCTACAGCAGGTGCTACTGAAGAAAAAACATCTTTTGATGTTGTATTAAAAGAAGCAGGAGCAAATAAAATCCAAGTTATAAAAGTTGTAAGAGATGCTACAGGATTAGGATTAAAAGAAGCTAAAGAATTAGTTGATGGAGCTCCAAAAACAGTTAAAGAAGGAGTAAAGAAAGAAGAAGCTGAAGAACTTAAAGCTAAATTTACAGAAGCAGGAGCTACAGTTGAGTTAGCTTAATGAGTTAAATTCATAGAAATACAAAAAAGTGAATTAGAAAGTATTTTTTCTAATCCACTTTTTTGTTGAATAGGAAAAACTTGATTTTTCCTATTCAACAAAAAAACAAAATTGCACAGAAAAATTTCTATGCAATTTTTCGCGTCGACAAATCTTTACGCTTCTTCGAGAACTTAAATATATATAGTTAAATTAGAAAAGTAGAGAAAAGTTCTCGCGAAGAGAGATTTGTCCCATTATAGGAAATGCAAAAAATAAAATTATACAGGAAAATTGCTTTACAATTTTTCCTACAACAAATCTTATACGCTTCTTGCTAGGACTTTAAAGTAATATAGAAAAAACAATGCACAAAATTCTACATGCGTAAAATTGGCTTAGGAACAAATTTACGGAAAAACCAAAGATAAGTTTAAAATTAATATAAATTTTAAGGCTTTCCGATTTGTTCTCCTTTTTGCTACTGTTTAAGCAAACTCTTATTCATTATCTTTTTTTTGTAATTCTACTAATTGTTTAGCTATAAGTTTTAAAAGATTTTTATTAGAATGGTTTAATTTTAAATAATAATTAATAAAATCATCATTAGAAAATTCACTTGTGTGCGATTTATTATTTGTTATAAAATTTCCAAATAGAAAATCTACAGAAATATTTAAACTATTACATAAAGAAACAATAGTAGAGGAACTACCAAAAGCATAGCCTCTTTCTAATTGACTTATGTACCTAACAGAAAGACCAGTTTTTTCAGCTAACTTTTCTTGAGTCATATCAACATTTGATCTAGCTAGTTTTAAGTTTTGTCCTATTTGCTTTCTAATAAGAATTTCCTCTTCTTTTTTAGTTTGTGAAGAGTTTTTTAAATTTTTAGCTGTATTACTTTTCATAAAAACCTCCATTCGTTTCTAGTCCTATAACTTATAAAAAGAATTATTTTGGCTAGTTATATCAGTTCTTAAATATATTATGATTATAACAACTATAAAAGAAGATATGAACGAACTAAATATTCGTAATTGCGAACAAAATTGAACATATAAAATGTATTATTATTAATATACATTAAAATTTGCAAGAAATATGTAGAATTTTGAATAATATATATATTTTTTTTTAAAATTATATAAAATATGCTTCTAAGTTAAAATTTGCGAAGAATGTTTTTACAGTTTACAATTTTATAAATCTAAGATAAATAATACTAAGTGGTCAGAGTATATTGATTTTTTTTAGAAAGAATTATAAAATATATTATATTGAATTGACTTTAATAAAAAAAAGTTGTAGAATTATTTTTAACTTGTAATATAAAAATAAATATGAAATATATTATATAAAACTTATGTGGAGGATTATCATGATAATATTGTTAGATGCAATGGGTGGAGATAACGCACCAGATGCAAATATAAAAGGAGCAGTTAAAGCAATAGAACAGATTGATTCTGAAGTTGTTTTAATTGGAAAAGAAGAAATAATAAGAAATAGAGTAAAAGAAATATATGGAAAAGAAAATATTTCAGATATATCAGAGAGGTTAAAAATATATAATGCAACAGAAATTATTGATATGTGTGATATTCCAACTCAAGCAATAAAACATAAAAAAGATTCTTCTATGGTAGTAGGATTTAAAATGTTAAAAGAAGGCAAAGGCGATGTATTTATATCTGCAGGAAATTCAGGAGCATTACTAACAGGAGCAACTTTATTAGTAGGTAGAATAAAGGGAATAGATAGACCAGCATTAGCAGGTATACTTCCTTCATATAAAGGAAGATTATTACTTATAGATTGTGGTTCAAATACAAATTGTAAACCTATAAATCTATTTCAATTTGCACAAATGGGAACAATATACTTAAAAAATACGTTTCAAAAAGAAAATCCAACAGTTGGTTTATTAAATATAGGAACAGAAGAGACAAAGGGAAATGAACTTATAAAAGAAAGTTATAAACTTTTAATAGAAAAAGCAAAAGAGTATAATATAAATTTTGTAGGAAATGTAGAAGGAAGAGATGCTTTTTCTGGAGAGTTGGATATTCTAGTTGCAGATGGATTTACTGGTAATGTATTTCTAAAAACGGTAGAAGGACTTGGAAAATTTGTAAAAAGGTCATTAACAGAAAGTTTAACACATAATTTATTATCAAAATTGGGAGCTATCACATGTATGCCAGCAATAAAGAGATTTTCTAAAACAATGGATTACAAAGAATATGGTGGAGCATTGTTCTTAGGAGTAAAAAAACCTGTAATAAAAGCACATGGAAGTAGTGATGAAAAGTTATTTGAATTTACTATTAAACAAGCAGAAATGTTTGTAAGAAATAAAGCTGTTGATAAAATGATAGAAGAATTTGAAAAATAATACAAAAAGTATTGACAATTAGTTAAACATGTATTATTGTGTATATAATAAAAGGAAGGGAAATTGAGAGGAGGTGAACTATAAGTGAGTTCAGAAGAGGTTTTTGAAAGAGTAAAAGGAGTAATAGTAGAGCAACTAGGTGTGGCAGAAAATAATGTTACAATGGAAGCATCTTTCATAGATGATTTAGGTGCAGATTCTTTAGATATAGTAGAGTTAATTATGGCATTAGAAGAGGAATTTGATACAGAAATTCCAGACAGCGATGCAGAAAAAATAGTTACAGTAGGTGATGTTGTAGAATATATAAAGGATCATGTAGCATAAATATAAACGAAAGAGTATAGGTAAAAAACCTTAAATAAAACTCTTTCTTTTTTTTTATTTATAGGTTATAATAAGAAAAGTGAGGAAGTGAAAATATGCCTTTAAAATATGTAAATAAAAATAGAGTGGTGCCAGTAAGTAAAGTAGAAGAAAGTATAGGATATAAATTTAAAAATCAAAAATTATTAATCAAAGCTTTTACTCACACTTCTTATGCATATGAAAATGGAGTAGAAAGTAATGAAAAATTAGAATTCTTAGGAGACAGTATTTTAGAATATATTTCAAGTAAATATATATATAATAATTATCCAAACTTAAAGGAAGGAGAAATGACTAAAGTTAGAGCAGAAGCTGTATGTGAAAAAAGTTTATACAAAGTAGCACAAAAGCATAATTTTAGTGATTTCTTATTATTAGGCAAAAGCGAAATTATAGGAGAAAAAACTGTAAGACCAGCAATTTTAGCAGATAGTGTAGAAGCACTTATTGCTGCAATATATTTTGATGCTGGATTAGATGAAGTAGAAAAATTTATTATATCAAATATAAAAGATACAATAGAGTATTCTAGTAATAATATAGGAATGAAAGATTATAAAACAGTGTTACAAGAAAAATTACAGGAACATGGTAGTGTTAATATAGAATATATAATAACAAAAGAAGAGGGACCAGATCATGATAAAACTTTTACAGCATGTGTAAAATGTAATGGAGAGATATTAGCATCTGGAAAAGGCAAAAATAAAAAATCTGCTGAAATGGATGCTGCAAAAAAAGCATTGATGAAATAATTAAAAATAGTGAGGTGTAGAAGTGATTAAAGAATGTATGCAAAATAAAGAGGTAAAAGAAAATAGCATTATAACAACTCCAGAACTTATAAACAGCGATTTTCTAAAGAAACTGAAGAATAATGATATTAAAATAGTTGAGTTAGATATAGTATCTACAAATAACTATGTACTTAAAATGTGCAAAAAAAAGCATACATATGAAGATATAAAAAAAGCATCAAAATTGATAAAAAGAAATGGATTCAAGTTAGGATTTCAAATAAAAATAGGATTGCCAGAGAGTGAAAAAGAAGATGAAATAAATACAATAAAACAATTACTTAAATATAAACCTAAAGTAATTAGAATTTCTCCAATTTTAGTATTAAAAGGAACAGATTTAGAAAAATTATATTTAGATAGATTATATACGCCATTAACAATTGTACAAGCAGTAGAAAGATGTAAAGAAATAATACATATATTTGGTAAGAAAATTATAAAAATAGTAAGAATTGGGTTTGTAGAAAGAAATATAAAAGATGACAATGAGTATAAAGAACAAGTAGTAGCAGGACCATATCATTCTGAGTTTAGACAATTAGTAGAAGATAGCATTTGGTGTGATTCAATAGCCGAAAAAATAAAAAAAATAAATGTAAAAGTAAAGGAGATAACAATTTTAGCCAATAGTGGAAATGTAAAAAACATTATAGGATATAATAATGAAAACATAAAAAAATTAGAATCCACATATTCAATAAAAATTAATGTAAAAGAAGATAATAAATTTAGATTAGGAAAGTTTAAAATAGATATAAATGAAATATATAGAGATTTTTTGGATGAATAATGTATATTGCTGTGTATTAGGGAGATAATTCTAATATACAGCTTATTTTCTTAAATATAAAAAGGTATGTGATTATATTTGAAATTAAAAGAATATATAAATTTAACTATAGGATGTTTATTAATTGCTATAGCAACTTCATATTTTTTACTTCCTAACAAATTATCTTCAGGTGGATTTGCAGGTATATCAACAGTAGTATATTATTTATTTAATATACCACTTGGTATTACAATGCTAATATTGAATATTCCATTATTTATATTTGCAAAAATTAGAATGGGAAATATTTTTGTAATAAAAGGTCTAGTAGGAACAATATTATTATCAATATTTATAGATGTGTTAGATACTACACATTTGGTATTAACACATGATAAGCTTTTAGCATGTATATATGGTGGAGTGATAATTGGAATAGGAACAGCTTTAGTATTAAAGGGGAATGCTTCAACTGGTGGAACTGAAATGCTAGCAAATATATTTCAAACATATAAAGAAAATATTAAAATAAGCAGTTTGCTAAATGGAATAGATATGGCTATAGTAACTTTAAATGTATTAGTATTTAGAGATATAGAAATAGGATTATATTCGGCTATAGCAATTTATATAATGGGTAAAATGATAGATATAGTATTTGAAGGTATACATTTTACAAAGACAATATTTATTATATCAGATAAATATGAAAGTATTGCAAAAAAAATTGGAGATCAGGTTGCAAGGGGTAGCACATTAATATATGCAAAAGGAATGTTTAAAGGGGATGAAAGAAAAATATTACTATGTATAGCGTCTAGAAATCAAATAGGTAAAATAAAAAATATATGTATGCGGTATAGACGAAAGAGTTTTTATAGTAATAAGTGACGCAAGAGAAACTTGGGGAAAGGGTTTTAGACAATGAAGGGATTATTTGGATATATAGTTGTAAAAAATAGAAAAATTTGATATTATATTAAAAGAAAAACGTAAATTCGATCTAATGGAGGTTAAGGTGGAAGAACAAGAAATTGTATTAAAAGATGTTAAATCATTTGAGCCAAAACATATATTTGAATGTGGTCAATGCTTTAGATGGAATACAGAAAAAGATGGTAGTTATACTGGAGTATTTGGGAAAAATGTTGCAAATATAAATAAAATAAATAATGATATAGTAATAAAAGGTATATTTGAAGGAAATGCAAAAGAAATATGTAATTCATATTTTGATTTAGATAGAAGTTATGAAGAAATAAAACGAAAATTATCTAGCATAGATGAATATTTAAAAGAAAGTATAGAATATGGAAAAGGAATAAGATTGTTAAATCAAGATTTATGGGAAACTATAATTTCTTTTATAATTTCAGCTAATAATAATATACCTAGAATAAAAGGTATAATAGAAAGAATATCTAAGAAATATGGGAAAAAAATAATATGGCACAATAAAGAATATTATACTTTCCCTAATGAAAAAGAATTATCTATGGCAAATGTACAAGATTTAAGAAAGTTAGGATTAGGATTTAGAGATATTAGAGTATATAATACAACTAGAAAAATAATGAAAAAGGAAGTAAATTTAGATGAATTAAAAAAAGAAAAAGATACGAAAAAAGTAAGAGATATATTATTATCATTAGACGGAGTAGGACCAAAAGTAGCAGATTGTATATTATTATTTTCTGATTTAAAAAGATTAGATGTATTTCCAATAGATGTATGGGTGAGAAGAGTAATGAATGAATTATATATAAAACAAGAGGACGAGAGTAAAGTTAGTAAAAAACTAATAGAGAAAATAGCGTATGATAAATATGGTAATTTATCAGGAATAGCACAACAATATTTGTTTTATTGGAAAAGAGAAGCATAATAAATTAATATGGAGGGAAAAATGGGCTTAAGAATTATATATGGTAAGTCTGGAGCAGGGAAAAGTACATATATATTTGAAGAAATTGCAAACAAAATAAAAGAAAGTAAAGATGATAAAATATATATTATGACTCCTGAGCAGTTTTCTTTTACTGCAGAGAAGAAGTTATTAGAAGCTTTGGAAGACAATGCTGTAATAAATGCAGAAGTAATTACATTTAATAGGATGGCATATAGAGTAATACAAGAAATAGGAAATGGAAATAAAACTAATTTGTTAGCAAGTGGAAAATCAATGCTAATATATAACATATTAGTAGAAAATCAAAAAAAATTACAATATATAGGTAAATCTTTAGAAAATATAGATTTAATCGAAACACAATTTACAGAATTGAAAAAGCATGGGATATCTATTGAAGATTTAAAAGCTTCAATAGATAATGTGGATGACAAATACTTAAAAGCAAAATTAAAAGATATTACATATATATTTGAAAAATATTGTGAATATATAAAAGATAAATATATAGATGAAAATGATGTATTAACAATACTTGCTCAAAATTTAAGTAAAGTAGACATTATAAAAGGTTCATATATTTACATAGATGAATTTGTAGGATTTACAAAACAAGAATATAATATAATAAAAGAATTATTAAAACAAGCAAAAGAAATAACAGTAACAGTAAATACAGATAATTTTGATAGCACAAAAACTCCAGATGTAGATTTATTTTATTCTAATAAACAAAGCGCAAAAACTATAATTGATATGGCAAGAAACATTGGAATAGAGAATATTGAAACAATAAAAATAGAAAATAAAAAAAATAGATTCAAAAATAAAGAATTACAACACATAGAAAATAATTTATTTTCAACGAATATGAAAAAATATGAAGATAGAATAGAAAATATAGAATTATTTTTAGCAGAAAATCAATATTCAGAAATAGAACATGTAGCAGATAGAATTCAAAAATTAGTACGAGAAGATGGATATTTATATAGAGATATAGGTATAATAACTAAGAACTTAGATGTTTATTCAAGTTTATGCAAAGTAATTTTTGAACAATATGATATACCTGTTTTTATTGATGAAAACAATGATTTAACAAGTAATATATTAGTTAAATATGTTACTTCATTAATTGAAGTTTTTATGAAAAACTGGACTAGTGAGTCTGTTTTGTCATTTGCAAAAACAGGATTATTGGATATAGATGAAGATGCCATATATGAATTAGAAAATTATGTTACAAGATGGGGAATAAAAGGAAATAGGTGGAATGATAATAATTGGCATTATGATGAAAATGATGATAAAGATAAGATAGAAGAAGCAAGAAAAAGAATAATTGGTATTTTAAATTTATTTAAACTAAAAGTAAAAGATAATAAAAAAGTAAATAATATAACAAAATCAATATATGAATTTTTATTAGAACAAAAGATTGATGAAAAATTGCAACAAAGAATTGACATGTTTTATGAAAAAGGAAAATTAGAACTTGCTCAAGAAGATAAAAAAAGTTGGGATGTATTGATTCAAGTATTAGATGAAATTGTTTTAGTATTAGGAGATGAAACAATTAGTTTTGATAAATACATGCAATTATTAAAAATAGGACTTAACAAAAGTAAGATAGGTAAGATACCAAGTTCACAAGATCAAGTTATACTTGGTGATGTTGATAGATCAAGAAGTCACAAAGTAAAAGCGATATTTATAATTGGTTTAAATGATGGCTTTTTTCCAAGTATTAATAAAAATGAAGGATTTTTGGGTGATAAAGATAGAGAAAAATTAAAAACTATTGGTATAGAACTTGCTAAGGGTACAACTGAAATGATATATGAAGATAATTTTAATATATATAAAGCATTTACTACAGCAGAAGAAAAATTGTTTTTATCATATGCTTCATCAGATGTAGAAGGAAAAACATTAAGACAATCTGTAATGATATCAAAAATAAAAAATATCTTTATACAGTTAAAAACAAAAAGTGATATAATAAAAAAAGATACAATTATATATAACAAGAATTCAACATTTGAACAATTACTATTAAACCTAAGAAAATATAATAGTGGAGAGAATATAGATGAGATCTGGTTTGAAATTTTAGCATATTATGCACAAGATATAGAATGGTCAAAAAAATTAAAAGAAGCAATAAAAGCATTAGAATATAATAATAATCCTGATAATATAACAAAGCAAAATATAGAAAAACTATATGGAGAAAATCTTAAAACAAGTGTATCAAAACTAGAACAGTATAGTGCATGTCCTTTTTCATATTATTTGAAATATGGATTAAAGCTTTCAGATAATGATAAATTTAAAATAGAAGCGGTTGATACAGGATCTTTTATGCATGACATAATAGATAATTTCTTTACATTGATAAATGAAGAAAACATTAGTATAAGAGATTTAGATGAAGATGAAACTAATAAATTAATAAGTCAAAAAGTAGATAAAATAGTAGAAGAAAAACTGAATTTGAGTAAAAATTATATTTTTATTGCAACTCAAAAATATAAATTGACAGCAGTAAGATTAAAAAGAGCGATAAAAAAGTCTTTAAAATATATTGTTGATTCACTAAAGAACAGTAAATTTGATATATTTGCTAATGAACTTGAATTTGGAAATAAAAGCGAAAATCCACCAATAGTGGTAGAAATTGAAAATGGAAAGAAAGTTGAATTAGTAGGAAAAATAGATAGAGTAGATATAGCTAAAACACCTCAAGGAAAATATATAAGAATAATAGATTATAAGTCTTCTATTAAAAATTTAGATTTAAATGAAGTGGTAGCAGGATTAAATTTACAATTGTTAACATATATGGATGAAATGTGCAAAAATGATGATAATTCTGAGCCTGCCGGAGTACTATATTTTAATTTAATAGATCCTATAATAAAATGTGCAAGAAATGTAAATGATGAAAAATTAGAGGAGGA
Source organism: uncultured Clostridia bacterium (assembly GCA_944388605.1). Classification (GTDB taxonomy): domain Bacteria; phylum Bacillota; class Clostridia; order TANB77; family CAG-508; genus CALXJJ01. The sequence continues at coordinate 23,953 of CALXJJ010000013.1, read as the reverse complement.
GATAAGAAAAAAATTTAAAATGCAAGGATATATTTTAGCAGATATAGATGTTATAAAAATGCATGATAAGAATTTGGAAAAAGGTTTATCTAAATACATACCTGCATATATAGATAAAGATGGAAATGTAAGTAAATCAAAATCTAATGTAGTCAGTAAAGAAGAATTTCAAAGTTTATTAAAGTATACCAATAAATGTATAAAACTAATATCTAACAAAATATTAAATGGTAATATTGAAATAAAGCCATATTATAATACAAAAGGTAAAAAGAGTTCTTGTACATATTGTAAGTATAAATCAATATGCCAGTTTTCACCAGAACTTTGTAAAAATGAATATAGATATATTAAAAATATAGATAAAAATGAGATATTAGAGTATTTAAAAAAGGAATGTGATTGAATGAAAATATTAACAAACCAAAATATTAAGTATATAAAGAAGGACATGCTACAGTATATACAATTTAATAGATTATTGGAATATAGCGATATATTAGTACATGCAATAGCATTAAAAAAGGAATCAAAAGAACGAGAAAAAATGATATATGAGGAATTAGGTTTAGATAGAAAAAATAAAGTTAGTATGCATCAAATACATAGTGATATTATAAAAATAGTTAATGTTCCTGGAATAAATGTTGGAAATGTAGATGGAGTAATTACTAATAATAAAAATGTTGTATTATCAAGTGTTGAAGCAGATTGTATACCAATTTTGATTTTTGATAAAAATAAAAAAATAATTGCAAATATTCATTCAGGATGGAGAGGAACATTACAACAAATAAGTTTAAAAGCTATAAAAGAGATGAATAAAGTATATGGAAGTGAATATGGAGATATTATAGTATGTTTTGGACCAAGTATACTTAAGTGCCATTTTGAAGTAGATGAAGATGTAAAAGAAAAGTTTGAAATTGTATTTGGGCATAATGATAAAATAATATTAAAAGGTAATAATATAAAAGGAAAACAAAAATATAATATAGATACAATAATGGCTAATAGAATTATGTTGGAAAGTATAGGTGTAAAACCAGACAATATTATAGAAAGTAATTTATGTACAGTATGTAATAGCGAATATATGCACTCATATAGGGTAGAAAAAGAAAATTATTTAAGAAATAGTACATTAATATGTTTAAAATAAAGGAGAATTTATGTTACCAGAAGCATTAAAAAAAGGAGATTATATAGGTGTTATTGCTCCATCTGATAGTATAGAACAAAAAGATGAAGAATATATTTTAAAGTCATGTGAACTTGTGCAATCATATGGTCTAAAAGTAATATTCGGAGATTATATAAGAGATAATGAAACAGGATATGGTGCAAAAGCAGAAAATAAAGCTAAGGATTTAAATAAAATGTTTTTAGATTCAAAAATAAAAGCTATTTTTGCTGTAAAAGGTGGAAATAATTCAAATAGTATTTTTGAATACATTAATTATAATAATATTAAAAATAATCCTAAAATCATATGTGGTTTTAGTGATACAACAAGTATAACAAATATTATTTATAGTAGAACAGGTCTTATAACTTTTAGTGGTCCAACATTTAAGTCGTTTACATCATGGAAAACGGATTATGCGTTTAAAGAAATGATAAACAGGTTAATGAATAATAACTTAGAAATAGATAAAAAAGAAGAGATAAAAACAATAGTAAGTGGAAATTCACAAGGAATATTAATAGGAGGAAATTTGAATTTATTTTCAGAACTAATTTCAGGAGAATATAAAGTTGATGTAAAAGATAAAATATTATTTTTAGAGGATTTAGGGGCTCAGTCATCTCCGCAAGCTATAAGTAATTATTTTTATATGATGAAACAAAATAAAGTATTCGAAAAAATTAATGGAATATGGTTAGGAAACTATGAACATGAATCAAAAATAACCATAGAGCAAATATTATTAGATACAATAGGAAATGAGTATAATTTTCCTATTATAAAATCAAATCACTTTGGACATATAGATAAAAAAATAACAGTACCAATAGGGATAAAAGTAGAGATTAATACAAATTCTAATGATAAGATAAGGTTTTTACAAAATTGTGTAATATAAAAGAAGCTTAGTAAGAAGGAATGATATAGTATGTATGGAACATGGGAAGAATTAGAAGAATCAATACAAAATTGTCAGAAATGTAGACTATGTGAGAATAGAAAGAATATTGTTTTTGGAGAAGGTAATAAAAATGCTGATATAATGTTTATAGGAGAAGGACCAGGAGCAGATGAAGATATTCAGGGATTACCATTTGTAGGAAAAGCTGGAAAGCTTATGAATATGGCATTTGAAGCATTAGATATAGATAGAAGTAAAATATATATAGCTAATATTGTAAAATGTAGACCTCCACAGAATAGAGTTCCACAAGAAGATGAAGCTATGGCTTGTTTAGATTACCTTAGAAATCAAGTAATATTAGTAAAGCCAAAAATAATTGTTTTAATGGGAAGTACTGCATTAAAAAATATATTGGGAAACGAGTATGGAATTACAGCAAGTAGAGGAAAGTGGACGGAAAAAAGAGGAATAATATATATTCCTACATGGCATCCAGCAGCTTTACTTAGAGATGATACAAAGAAAATAAATTTTTGGAAAGACTTAAAATTGGTATTAGAAAAAGCAGATGAAATGAATTTGCAAATAAGAAAGGATGAATAATATTGATAAACTACAACGAAATAAGTAGAAAAACTGTGTATAATGGTAAGAGAGTAAAAGTAGAAGAAGTAAGATACAAAAATGGAAATATGGAAATATATAGAGAGCATGTTATTCCAGGAGATTCAGTTGTAATTTTACCAATAACAGACGATGGTTATATAATAATGATAAAAGAGCCAAGAACAGCTATAGATAATATAGTTTTTGGATTACCAGCAGGACAATTAGAAAAAGATGAAGAACCAGAAATTGGAGCAAAAAGAGAATTACAAGAAGAAACAGGCTATATAGCAGGAAATATAGAAGTTATGAGAAGTTTTTATCCTAGCTGTGGATATTCGAGTGAAAAAATAACAATTTTTTTAGCTACAAATTTAAAAATGGGTAAAAGACATTTAGATGATACTGAAGATATAGAAGTAGTAAAAATAAAATTAGAATCTGCAAAAAAAATGTTAGACGAGGGAAAAATAAGTACAGCAAGTAGTACAATTGCATTGTTTCACTATTTCTGCTATGTTAAAAATTAGAAACTGATAAATTTTTTTAAATTGACTAATTAGTCATAAATGTTGACTTTCTAAAAAAATAAATATAAAATACTAAAGATGAGAAAACTTCTTATTGAGAGAACAAACAAGGTTCCGAAATACTTAGAGTTACAATCTTAGAATAAATTAAGAATAAAGACTCTTAAATAACTGATTTAAGTTTTGACTAAAAAATCTGATCGGGTTCTTATTCTTTTCTCCTAAAAATCAATAAGAAGTTTTTACATTTGTATATAAGAATCCGATAGATTACTGAAAGAAGAATGTAAACAAGTACAGTGGAACCTTATTACTATAATAAAATTTATTAAAGAATGGATGTAATAAAAAGTGGAAAAAATACAAGAAAAAGTAAGTTATTGTTTAAATTGCAAAATAAAACCATGTTCAAAAGCATGTCCGCTAGGAAATGATATTCCTTCATTTATAGAACAAATAAAAATAGGTAATAATAGAAAAGCTTATGAAATATTATCTAATACAACAGTGTTAGAATCAATATGTGGGAGAATTTGTCCGCACATGAGTCAATGTATGGGGGCATGTGTAAGGGGAATAAAATCTGAACCTGTGTCAATAGGTGAATTAGAAGCATATATCGGAGATATAGCTATTAAAGAAAACTACCAAATGAGTAAAAAACAAAATATAGGTAAAGGAAAAAAAGTAGCTGTAATAGGCTCTGGTCCTGCAAGTTTAACCTGCAGTGCTTTTTTAGCAAGACAAGGGTTTGAAGTAACAATATTTGAAAAGGATAAAGAATTAGGAGGAATATTAATACATGGTATTCCTGAATTTAGATTAGATAGGAATATATTAAATAAATGCATCAATAAAATAATAGATTTAGGAATAGATGTAAGATTAGAAAAAGAGCTAGAAAAAGATATATTTTTAGAAGAATTAATAAAACAGTATGATGCTATTTTCTTAGGAATAGGTGCAAATGTTCCTTGCAATATGGGAATAGAAGGTGAAGAATTAGAAGGTGTATATGGAGGAAACTTACTTTTAGAAAAAGGAAAACATCCAGATTATAAAGGAAAAAGAATAGCTGTTATAGGTGGAGGAAATGTAGCAATGGATTGTGCCAGAACAATTAACAGATTAGGAGCCGAAAAAGTATATGTAATATATAGGAGAGCAAGAGAACAAATGCCAGCAGAGGAAAAAGAAATAGAAAATGCAATAAATGAAGGAGTAGAATTTTTATTTCAAAATAATATAGTAAAAATAATAGGAAATACAGATGGAAAAGTCGAAAAAATTGAATGTATAAAAACGCAATTAGTAAAAAAAGAAGGGGAAAAAAGAGAAAGTCCTATTGATATAAAAGATAGTAATTATATAATACCTATGGATTATGTTGTAATGGCAATTGGCTCAAGACCAAATAAAGAATTAATGAATAAATTAGGAGTACAATTGACGAGTAAGGGATATATTGTTGTGAACGAAAATTATGAAACAACAATAAAAAATGTATTTGCAGGAGGAGATATTATAGGCTCAAAAGCAACAGTTGCTTGGGCAGCAAGAGGAGGAAGAGAAGCTGGAAATTCTATAGCAAAAAAAATATTAAGTGTATAGAAGAATATTCTATACACTTAGATAATAAGGATAATTTTCATTTTCTTGTATATTCATTATTTGGATTAAATAATAATTGTTTTAATTTATTAAAAAATTTAATAATAATATTATTTTTAGAATTAATTAAATAAACATTATTCATAATTTCTTCATATTTTAAATCCAATTTAGACATAGTATTAATATAGTAAGTATTGTAAAAATTATTTCCACTGTTAAATCCTATTAAATTTTTGTAATTATATAATTTATTTCTAAATTCATCTATATCTTCAGTAGTATACAAATTAAAGTAATAATTATCAAAATAAGAAGTCATTATTAAATTTTGAGTTTTTATAAAAGTATCATGTATATTAGATTTTAATTTATCAATCAATATACTAATTTTATTAGATTTTTTGTCAGAACAATTAGGAGACTGAAGTTTAGATGTCAATTTGATTATTTTTTCTTCGGTATATAATATTTTATCTAGATTTTTTATTATGTTATTGTAAGATTTTTCACCACACGCATTAATAATTTTATTTTTAAAATTATCATTACTATGTAGAGTACTATCAAATAATACTTGTTCTCCAGTTATATAAGCTAATTGATAAACTAGATTACAAAGTAATGGATAGTATGAAGAGCTAAGAGTAGGAAATGTTATACCATAATATTTTTCAGTATCCATATTATTGTGTAATGCCTTTGATGTAATTAATTGGACAGCTCCTTCATTTAAAGCCATTCCTGTAACTTTAAAATCAAAAAATTCACAAAGACCAAGTCTTTTTAAATTGTTGTTTTTATCTTTAATTTCCTGAAAATGATGTATGCATTCATGTATAGCAAATTTTTCTAAATCAGATAATCCCATACCATCACGAAAATATATAGAATTATTTTTATAAAAATAGTTTGCTTCAGAAATACCTTCTGGCATACTTGCAATATACATAGGTAATTTGATGATACGTGCATATAATGTATTATAATCTAAATGTTGATCTGGTAAGTTCTCGCATATTTTTTTAGATACAAATTTTGCTATTGATTCAACACTAAATTTATCTAATTCACCTATAATAGATATTCCTTCTTTTTTTAATTCTTTTTCAATGTTCATAAAAGTATAATTCTCCTTTGTATTACATAATATTATTATACAACACTATGCGACAAAAAAATATTACAATAATATTAAAAGTTTGTTACATTAATATTACAAAATAGATAAGTGAATTCACTTATCTATTTTAAAACTATATTGTATATTTTATTTTTAACATATATTTCTTTAACAATTGTTTTACCATCAATATATTTTTGAATTGTTTGATTTCTATAAACTAATTGTTTTATGGTTTCATCATCAGAATTTCTAATTGCTTCAATATTACATCTTAATTTTCCATTAATTTGAACAGGAATACTAATTTTTGATTCTATTGTTTTTTCTTCTATGTAAGTAGGCCATTTTTCATAAGCTATTGTATTATTATGTTTTAATATAGTAGACCATATTTCTTCCGTAATATGTGGAGCTACTGGATTTAGTAGTTTAATAAAACCTTCAGCGTATTCTAGAGGAAAAACTTCTTCTTTATATACTTGATTGATAAAAATCATCATTTGACTAATAGCTGTATTAAAATTCATTGTTTCATAGTCATTTGTTACTTTTTTTACAGTAAAGTTATATAAAATTTCTAAATTTTGCGATTCTACATTTTTTATTTTGTCAGTTTCAGAATAAAGCCTCCATACTCTGTCCAAAAACTTTTTAGCTCCATCAATACCATTAGGATCCCAAGGTTTAGCTGCATCAATTGGTCCCATAAACATTTCATATAATCTTAATGAATCAGCACCGTAAGTTTTAACCATATCATCTGGATTAATTACATTTCCTTTTGATTTACTCATTTTCTCTCCATTACTACCTAAAATCATACCTTGGTGACGAAGTTTATAAAATGGTTCTTTAACAGGGACAATACCTTTATTATAAAGATAATTATTCCAAAATCTCGAATAAAGTAAATGACCAACTGCATGTTCTGGTCCCCCTACATATAAATCAACTGGAAGCCAATGTTTTAATAATTCACTATTAGCTAATTCTCTTTCATTTTTAGGGTCAATATATCTTAAAAAATACCAACTAGAACCTGCTGAACCTGGCATTGTGCTAGTTTCTCTTTTAACTTTTTTGCCGTGATAAGTAGTATTAACCCAATTATTTGCTTTCTCCAAAGGAGAAGCTCCTGTTTTAGAAGGTTTATAATCTTCTAATACTGGAAGAACAAGAGGTAAATCATTATCATCTAATGGATAAATATTATTATCTTCATCAAAAACAACAGGAATAGGTTCACCCCAATAACGTTGCCTTGCAAAAATCCATTCACGAAGTTTATAATTAATTTTTTTAGTACCAATATGTTTTTCCTCTAACCAATTAATTATTCTATTTATTGCGTCTTGTTTATTAAGACCATTTAAAAATTCAGAATTTATATGAATTCCATCTTCTATATATGCTTGTTTTGAAATATCTCCACCTTCAAGAACAGGAATTATTTCAAGATTAAACTTTTTAGCAAATTCATAATCTCTTTCGTCATGTGCTGGCACAGCCATAATTGCTCCAGTTCCATAAGTTGATAACACATAATCAGAAATCCAAATAGGAATTTTTTTATTATTTACAGGATTTATAGCATATGCTCCAGTAAATTCACCAGTTTTTTCTTTATTTAATTCTGTTCTTTCTAAATCTGATTTAGAAGCAGATAATTTAATATATTCATTTATAGCATTTTTTTGGTCAGAAGTAGTAATTTCAGATATTAGTTCATGTTCAGGTGCTAATACACAATATGTTGCACCAAATAAAGTATCTGGTCTTGTTGTAAAAACAGTAAATGTTTTATCACTATCCGAAATTTTGAAAGTAACCTCTGCACCAACTGATTTCCCAATCCAATTTCTTTGAATTTCTTTTGTGGATTCAGGCCAATCTATTTCATCTAAACCAGATAAAAGTGTTTCTGCGTATTTAGGAATATCTAGAACCCATTGCTTCATATTTTTCCTTACAACTGGGAATCCTCCTCTTTCACTTTTTCCATCAATAACTTCATCATTTGCAAGAACAGTACCAAGTTCTTCACACCAATTTACAGGCATATCTACAAGTTTAGCTAATCCATCTTTAAATAATTGTATAAAAATCCATTGTGTCCAATGGTAAAACGAAGGATCACAAGTAGAAACTTCTTTATCCCAATCAAAAGAAAAGCCAAGCATTTTTAGTTGTTTAGTAAATGTTTCAATATTCTTTTTGGTGAAACCATCTGGATGATTTCCTGTCTTGATTGCGTACTGTTCAGCAGGAAGTCCAAAAGAATCAAATCCCATAGGGTGTAAAACATTGTAGCCTTGCATTCTTTTCATTCTAGAAATAATGTCAGTTGCTGTATATCCTTCGGGATGTCCAACATGTAGACCTTGACCAGAAGGATAGGGAAACATGTCTAAAGCATAATATTTAGGCTTAGAAAAATCCCATACATCTGTATAGAAAGTTTTGTTATCATCCCAATATTTTTGCCACTTTTTTTCAATTTCATTAAAGTTATATGCCATAATAAATATCATTCCTTTCCAAAGGCATAATTTTTAAATTTTATGAGTATAAAATAATACAATAATTATACTATAAAAACTCTAATAATACAAGAAAAGTGTTTTAATCCATTGAAAAAATTAACAAAAAATGGTATAATATATGTTAGCCTTAAATATAAGGTGTAAAATTATGTGTACTTGTAAGTATACAAACGTATTTAGGAGGTAAAAAATGTACAGAACAGTAAGACGTAAAGTGGTTATCCCTAAAGGTGTTAACATTAAGCAGTTTTTGGAGGAAACTTTCAACCGGTTAAAATTGCAAGGACAGGAAATTCGTAAAGTAGACTTTATGAAAGCAAATGTTCTCCTCATAAAAACAGAGGAAACAAACAATGCATGTCCATTAAAGCCAACGTATCTGGTAAGAACAGATACAAATGAAAGGTACGAAACCTTAAGAGATTTTGAAAGAGCAGTGAAATATACACTGCATAAAGAATTAGGGCACGAACTCCAAACAATTTCTTTGCATAAGATGAAAGATGCAGACAAAGTTATTTATGTTTGGATAGGTGAGTTAGATCAATTTGAAGATTATATTTCTTTACCAGCAAAATCTTCTATTGCTAAAGTTAGTGATACACTCATGAAATATTTCTCAGTATTTGAGAAAAAAGGTCTTGAAATTATCAATGTTGATAATGGAGACATATATGGTTTAAAAATAACATTAGCAAGGTGTGCAAAAGGAAAAAATATTTTACACACAAAAATACTCTGTGATAAAGCAGAGAATTATGATGGTAGTTTAGAATGTTTCAGAGCGAGTATGATTCTTGTTTCTGGAAAAAAAGTACCACATGTGTTCTATACAGGTCGTTTAGATGCAGTTAATGAAAAGGGGTATTCACAAGAATATTTCTATATCATTGTAAAAGAAAAAAACTAAATACGTGTAACTCTAAAAGATAATAATGAATTATGTATAAGGAAATAATTCCAAATATATAGTAAAAAAACTTTTAGAAAAAAGGCATAGTTTATTAACTATGCCTTTCCTTTGCAATAGAAAAGATAAAATAGTATAAATATTAAGACATTCCAAGTTATTCCATAAAAAATGAATAATTGTAAATGTATGTAAAAGTGTTGCAAAAAAAAAGAAAATTAGTGTATAATGTACTATAAGTTAAAAGCTTGGATAATTATAATAATATTATTGTACTAATTAATAGATTATTTAATAAATTATTGTCAGAGCAATTAGCTCGAATGGAGGTAGTATGGAACAAAAAAAATGTGTTAAAGAAAAACTTGCAAGAGAAACAGTAGCAATATTGGAAAAATATGATAAAAAAGAGGATAAATTAATTCCAATATTAAATGATATTCAAGAAAAATATGGATATATTCCAAAACAATGTCAATTAGAAATTTCAAAATACTTAAATATTCCAATGGCTAAAATATATGGAGTTATAACATTTTATTCAAGATTTACTTTAGAGCCAAAAGGTAAATATAATATTTCAGTATGTCTAGGAACAGCTTGTTTCGTAAAAGGTTCACAGAGTATATTAGAAAGAGCAGAAGAAAGATTAAAAATAAAATCAGGTCAAGTAACAGAAGATGGAAGATTTTCTATAGATGAAGTTAGATGTGTTGGAGCATGTGGATTAGCGCCTGTATTTATGGTAAATGATGAAGTTTATGGAAATGCAACTGTAAAAAAATTAGATGAGGTATTAGATGAATTAGATAGTATAGATAAAGATAATATATAAAATTCACAATAATTAGATAGGATTGTAAGGTTGAAAAGTAATTATAATTTTGACGTTGTTAAACATCGCTTAAAATTTAATTCTTTCTAAACCAGATTTGTACCTTAGGAGGGAATGAGATTAAAAATGAAAAATTTTGATGAATTAGAAAAAATAAGAAAAGAAAAAAGAATACAGTTAGATTTAAGAGTGAATTCTAATGCTAACACGAGAGAAAAACACATATTAGTATGTAATGGAACAGGATGTACTTCATCTAAATCTGTATTAATATTAGAAAAATTTAAAGAATTAGTAAAACAAAAAAAATTAGAAAATGTAAGAGTAATTAAAACAGGTTGTTTTGGTTTATGTGCAAAAGGACCAATTGTTATAATAAGACCAGAAGACACTTTTTATGCACATGTAAAAGTGGAAGACTGCGAAGAAATAATAAATTCACATATTATAGAAGGAAAAGAAGTAAATAGATTATTATGTAAGGATATAGACGGAAGTATTGTAAAAAAATTAGATGAACTGAATTTTTATAAAAAGCAAAAGAGAATTGCTTTAAAGAATTGTGGAATTATAAATCCAGAAGACATAGATGAATATATAGCTTTTGATGGATATAAAGCACTAGAAAAAGTATTATTAAAAATGACTCCATATGAAGTAATAGGTGAAATTACAAAATCTGGATTAAGAGGACGTGGAGGAGCAGGATTCCCTACAGGAAGAAAATGGATGACTGCTAAAGAACAGGAAAATGAACAAAAATATATAATTTGTAATGCAGATGAAGGTGATCCAGGAGCTTTTATGGATAGAAGTATATTAGAGGGTGATCCACATAGCGTATTGGAAGCAATGGAAATAGCAGGATATGCAATTGGAGCAAATCAAGGATATGTATATGTAAGAGCGGAATATCCTATAGCGGTAAAAAGATTAAAAATTGCAATTGATCAAGCTAGAAGATACGGATTGCTAGGAAAAAATATATTTAATACAGGATTTAATTTTGATATAGATATTCGCTTAGGTGCAGGAGCTTTTGTATGTGGGGAAGAAACAGCACTATTAGAATCAATAGAAGGAAAAAGAGGTCAACCTAGAGTAAAACCTCCATATCCAGCTGTAAGTGGATTATGGGGCAAACCAACAGTAATTAATAATGTAGAAACATTGGCAAATGTAACAAGAATATTACTTAATGGTTCAGAATGGTTTTCACAAATAGGAACAAAAAATTCAAAAGGAACAAAAGTGTTTGCTTTAGGAGGAAATGTAAATAATGTAGGATTAGTAGAAGTACCAATGGGAACTACTTTAAGAGAAATAGTATTTGATATAGGTGGTGGTATACCTAATGGTAGAAAATTTAAAGCAGCACAAACTGGTGGTCCATCAGGAGGATGTATACCAAAAGAACATTTGGATACACCGATTGATTATGAATCTTTAAAACAAATTGGCTCTATGATGGGGTCAGGTGGACTTATTGTAATGGATGATACAAAATGTATGGTATGTTTAGCTAAGTTTTACCTACAATTTACTGTAAGTGAAAGTTGCGGAAAATGTACACCATGTAGAATTGGAACAAAGAGAATGTTAGAAATATTAGAAAGGCTTTGTTCTGGTGAAGGAGATATGATAGATATATATAAATTGGAAAAATTGGCTGTAAATATACAAAAAGCAAGTATATGTGGACTTGGTCAAAGTGCGCCTAATCCAGTTTTAAGTACTCTTAAATATTTTAGAGAAGAATTTAGAGAACATGCGATGGAAAAGGAATGTAAAGCTTTAGAATGTAAAGCATTATCTAAAATTACTATAGATCCAGAGAAATGTAAAGGTTGTGGACTATGCCAAAAAGGATGCCCTGTAAATGCAATTGAAGGAAGCGGAAGAGAAATAAGAACAATAAACCAAGATAAATGTATAAAATGTGGAACATGTTTAACTCATTGCCCTTTTAAAGCAATAGGAAATGGATAAATAATATTAATAGTAAAAAAATAGAGAATCCATTGCACACAATTTTGACTTCGTAAAATTGGCTTAGGAACAAATTTACTAAAAAGCTAACGAGGAAAGATAAAATTAATATAAATTTTAAGGCTTTCCGATTTGTTCTATTTTGAGAAAGGAGATTTAAAATGATTAATTTAAAAATAGATGATGTAAATGTTACAGTACCAGAAAACACTACTATATTAGAAGCAGCAAAACAAGCGGGAATAGATATACCAACTCTATGCTTCCTAAAAGGAATAAATGAGATGGGAGATTGCAGGATGTGCATAGTAGAAGTAGAAGGAAGAAAGGGGTTTGCAACATCATGTATACAAAAAGTAGAAGAAGGTATGATTGTTCATACTCATACTCCGAATGTATTAGAAGCAAGACATGTAATACTAGATTTAATTATATCTAATCATAGTAAAGATTGTTTAACTTGTACACGCTCTGGAAATTGTGAATTGCAAATTTTAGCAACAAAGTTTAATGTATTAAATGTGGAATTTGAAGGAGAAAGAACAAATCACAAAATAGATGATAAATCACCTGCAATAGTAAGGGATTTTAACAAATGTATTTTATGTAGAAGATGTGTTGCAGCATGTAATAATATACAGAATATAGGAGCTATTGATTGTATTGGAAGAGGATTTGAATCTTGTATTTCTACTACATATGACCATAGTTTAAATGATGTGGATTGCACCTTTTGCGGACAATGTATACAAGCATGTCCAACAGGAGCACTTAAAGAGAAAGAAAATATAGATGATGTTTGGGCAAAACTTAAAGATCCGGATATGTTTGTTGTAGTACAAACTGCTCCAGCAGTTAGAGTGGCATTAGGAGAGGAATTTAATATGCCAATAGGAACAAATGTAAAAGGGAAAATGATAACTGCATTAAAAAGATTGGGATTTGATAAAGTATTTGATACAAATACAGGAGCAGATTTTACAATAATGGAAGAAGCTACAGAGTTTGTAGAGAGAGTAAAAAACAATGGGGTATTACCAATGTTTACTTCTTGTAGTCCAGCATGGATAAGATTTGCAGAAAAAAATTTCCCTGAACAATTGGAACATTTATCTAGTTGTAAGTCACCACACCAAATGTTTGGAGCAATCATAAAGTCATATTATGCAAAAAAATATAATATTGATGTAAATAAATTATGTATGGTATCTGTAATGCCATGTATTGCAAAAAAATATGAATGCTCAAGAGAAGAAATGGAAGTGGATGGAATAAGAGATGTAGATTATGTTATAACAACTCGTGAACTATCGAGAATGATAAAACAGGCTAATATAGAATTTGAAAAATTAGAAGATAGTGTTTTTGATGATCCAATGGGAGAAGCATCAGGTGCAGGTGCTATTTTTGGAACTACAGGAGGTGTTATGGAAGCAGCATTAAGAACATCAGCAGATTTATTAGAAGGGAAAAGTATAGAAAATATAGAATATAAAATGGTAAGAGGAGAAAAAGGTATAAAAGAAGCAAAGTTAAATATTGCTGGTAAAGATATAAAAATAGCAGTTGTAAGTGGGTTAAATAATGCAAGAAAAATGATGGAACAAGTAAGAAAAGGTGAATCACCATATCATTTTATAGAAGTGATGAGTTGCCCTGGAGGATGTGTAATGGGAGGAGGTCAACCAATAAAGAACTCAAAAATACGTTCTACAGTGGATGTAAGAAAATTAAGAGCAGATAGTTTATATGATATAGATGAAAAAAGTGTAATAAGAAAGTCACACGAAAATCCAACATTAAAGACAATATATAAAGAATTTTTGGGTAAACCAGGAGGAGAAAAAGCACATCATTATTTACATACACACTATACTAAAAAAGATAAGTATATATTAGATTCATAGAAGAAGACATAGAATAAATTCTATGTCTTTTTCTATGAATAAATGAAAAAATATTAACAAAACTATAATATAAGAAGATAAAACGAGGTATAACATTATTAACATGTTGCAAAAGAAAAAAACCGGAGAACAGTATAAAAACTTTTGCAATGATTTAATAAATGCAACTTATATTATAATAATTGCTTTAGCGAATAGAGAATGTGCTAAAACAATAAAAGCGGAACTAATAATACTATAACACACAAAAATTAGATAGTCAATATAAAAAGAAGAAAAAATAAAAAAATTATATTAAAAAACTAAAAATGTATTGCAAAATGAACATAAGTAAGTGTATAATGTATTAGAAATTAGAAGAAAAAATTGCATTTTGAAGAAATTAAAACACAACAAAAGATTAGAAAAACTTGTTATAAAGGAAAAAATTAAATTTAGAAAAAATAAACAATAGGGAGAAAAAATATAATTTTGTAAAAAATAAAACAAATGCAATAAGTATAATAAAGAGAGGATGAAACAAATGAAATTAAAAAATCAGAAAGGAATAACATTAATAGCATTAGCAATAACAATAATAGTATTAATAATATTGGCACTAATAACAATAGATGCAACAATAGGAGAAAATGGATTATTTAAAAAAGCAGAACAAGCAAGAGATTACATGAAAAATGGAGTGGCATCAGATGAACAGATGTTAGATGATGTATTAAATCAAATAGAATCAGCAACAGCAACAAAATGGATTAATACATTTTCAGTATATAGTAATAAAATTAGACCAGGTTATATAATTAATACAAATGAAGATGGAAAAATATATATATATATGATTCAAATGCATATATGCCACAATGGAATAATTTGGATGATATAGAGTTATTTTCTGTAAATAGAGATTTAAGTAAAGTGTCAATAAAAAAAGGAGATGATATATATATATATAATTGGGATAGTTATGAGTACGAAACACTAGAGCAAGAAAAAATTGGATTAGAAAACGAAAATATTATATATATAACAGAACAACCAGATTCTTATCATAATGAATATATAATATTTACAAAAGAAGGAAATGTTTATAAAATGACTAAATTAGACCAAAAAGTAGAATTATTAGATATAGGTATTAATAATGATGAAATTATTGATATATGTCCAGTAATGATAGATTATGAAGAAGAAATTATAATAAGAACTAAAAATGGAGAATTATATAATTACCAGATACAAGAAACTACTGAAGAGAATATATTAACAAATATGAAAGAAGAATATACTGAATTAACAGGAGAAAAAATAATTGATATACAAATATTAAACCAATCTGGAGAAATGCTAATATTAACAGATACACAAAAGGTATTTTATTTAGATATAGAACTAGGGAAGATAGAAGAAGAGTCTTTTGTAAATAAAATTGATGGAAAAGTAGATAAGGTTTTTGGTACATATTGGGCAATTTACATAAATACAGAAGATGGAAATACATATACTGAACATGAAGGACAATTAATATGTGCTAATGAAGATCCTATGCTTAAAGGCAAAAAAATAGAAAAAATTGAATTTTTAAATTCAACTTTTATTTTTAAAATAGAAGATGGAAAGTTTTATACTATTAATGATAGTGGGGAGCTACAAGAAATACCAAATTTAAAAGATATTAATTATAGGTATATTAAAACAGAAAATTCAATATATTATTATTCAGAATATGGATTAAAACAAATTATAACAAATACATATATGTCAAAAATACCATTAAATAGGAAAGTTTCTAATATAATAGGTGGATATTATGAAAATATATTGGGGTTAGATGAAGATGGAAAAGTATTTTTTATTACTGAAGATTTCAATAATATAGAATACATGGATATAGAAGAAAAAATAATTGATATAAATTATATAAATAGTGACTTTATATGCATATCAGAAAATGGAAATATTTATACTATAGATGACTATGATAAAGAAATAAATAAATTACCAGAAAATACTTTAAATGGGGAAAAAGCAATAAAAGTATTTGTAGAAAGAGGAAATTATATAATAATAGATAATGAAGGAAAAGCACATTGTTATAATAGTGATTGGATACAAGATGATGAAAGTATGAATTTAGAAAATGTACTTAAAGATGTGGAGATAAATCAAATCGAATCAGGATTATTACTAGATAATAGTGGAATATTATATAATATTGATTATGATTATAATACAAAAGAATATAGTTTAAGTAATTATTCCGACACTGAGCTAAATTTATCAGGTAAAAAGATAGTAAAAATAAAAGATGGTCTTATATTAGATGATAATGGAAAAATATATGGATATTCAAATACAGATATTAATGACAAGAAAATAGTTGATATGTCAACAAATTATACAACAACAGTTTTTATAGATGAAGATGGAAAAAAATATGATTATGGTTCTTTGTATTATTATATTCCTAATTAAAAGAGATATATTCGGAAGAAAATAAAAATATAGTCGAAGGAAAATTCTTGACATTTTGCCTCCTTAGTATATAATAGAATAAAATACTAAGGAGACTATCTTTAAGTATTTATCTACAATGAAAGGAATGATGAAAATTTATGGCAGAAATAAGTGTGGAAGAAGAAAATAAGATAAAAGCTAAGATTGATGAACTAGTAGTAAAAGCAAAAGAAGCTTCAAAAGAATATATGAAGCTAAACCAAGAACAGATAGATAAAATAGTAAAGGCTATGTCTATGGCAGGTCTTGAACATCATATGGAGCTTGCAAAAATGGCTGTAGAAGAAACAAAAAGAGGTATATATGAAGATAAAATTACAAAAAACATGTTTGCTACAGAATATATATATCATAGCATTAAATATGATAAAACAGTAGGAGTAATATCAAGAAATAGTGAAGAAGGGTATATGGAAATTGCAGAACCAGTAGGAGTAATTGCAGGAGTAACACCAGTTACAAATCCTACTTCTACAACAATGTTTAAATCAATTATATCTGCTAAAACAAGAAATGTAATAATATTTGGATTCCATCCATCTGCTCAAAAATGTAGTGTCGCAGCAGCAACATATTTAAGAGATGCAGCAATAAAAGCAGGAGCACCTGAAAATTGTATTTTGTGGATAGAAGAACCTTCTGTAACAGCAACCAATTTGTTAATGCATCATCCAGGTGTAAATTTAATATTAGCAACTGGAGGAACAGGAATGGTACGTGCAGCATATTCTTGTGGAAAACCTGCATTAGGTGTAGGACCTGGAAACGTACCATGTTATATAGAAAAAACTGCTAAATTAAAAACATCAGTAAATGATTTAGTATTATCAAAATCATTTGATAATGGAATGATATGTGCTTCAGAGCAATCAGTTATTGTGGATAAAGAAATTCATGAAGAATTTGAGAAACTTATGAAAGAAGCAGGGTGCTATTTCTTAAATGAGAGTGAAACAAATAAATTAAGAGATGTAATGTTTATAGCAGAGAAAAATGGAGCTCTTAACTCAAAAATAGTAGGGAAAAGCCCATATGATATAGCAAAAGAAGCAGAAATAGAAATACCAAAAGATACAAAAGTATTAGTATTACATGAAAATGGAGTAGGAATAGAATTTCCATTTTCTAAAGAAAAGTTAAGTCCTGTTTTAGCATATTATATAGTGAATAATTCAGATGAAGGAATAGAATTAGCAGAAAAATTACTAGAATTTGGAGGAATGGGACATTCAGCAGTTATACATTCAGAGGATGAGAATGTAATTCTAAAGTTTTCCGAAAGAATGAAAGCAGGAAGATTAATTGTTAATTCACCATCAACACATGGTGCTATAGGAGACATATATAATACAAATATGCCATCATTAACTTTGGGGTGTGGTACCTTTGGAGGAAATTCTACAACAGCAAATGTTTCTAGTGTAAATTTAATAAATATAAAAAGAGTAGCAAAAAGGAGAGTTAATATGCAGTGGTTTAAAGTACCAGAAAAAATATACTTTGAAGCGGGTTCAATAGGATATTTAGAAAAAATGCCAGATATATCCAGAGCATTTATAGTTACAGATCAGTCTATGGTAAAATTAGGTTATGTAGATAAAATATTATATCATTTAAGAAATAGGAAACAATATGTTCATTCAGAAATATTTTCAGATGTTGAACCAGACCCATCATTTGATACAATAAATAAGGGTGTAGCAATGATGAATGAATTTAAGCCAGATGTAATAATTGCAATAGGTGGAGGAAGTCCTATTGATGCTGCAAAAGGTATGTGGTTATTTTATGAACACCCAGAAGCAGATCCAGAAGGTTTAAAGTTAAAATTTATGGATATTAGAAAACGTACATATAAATTTCCAAAGTTAGGAACAAAAGCAAAAATGGTAGCAATTCCTACAACATCAGGTACAGGTTCAGAAGTTACATCATTTGCTGTAATAACAGATAAGAAACTTAATAAAAAATATCCACTGGCAGATTATGAATTAACGCCAGATGTGGCAATTGTAGATACAGATTTAGTAATGACATTACCAAAATCAATTACAGCAGATACAGGAATGGATGTATTAACACATGCTTTGGAAGCATATGTTTCAAATATGGCATCAGACTATACAGATGGATTGGCAGAAAAAGCTGTAGAATTAGTATTTAATAATTTAAAGAATGCATATGATAATGGAAATGACAGGTATTCAAGAGAAAAAATGCATAATGCTAGTTGTATAGCAGGTATGGCATTTACAAATGCATTTTTAGGAGTATGCCATTCAATGGCACATAAAATAGGTGCTGAATTTCATTTGCCTCATGGAAGAATAAACGCAATTTTATTACCATATGTTATAAAATATAATGGAGTAAGAGAACCAAGTAAATTTGTATCATTCCCTAAATATGAGTATTATATAGCAGACAAGAAATATGCAAATATTGCAAGAAGATTAAATTTAAAAGCAAGTAGTGATGAAGAAGGGGTAAATTCGTTAATACAAGCTGTAAAAGATTTAAATGAAAGTGTAGGAATTCAAAAATCTTTTAAAGATGCAGGAATAGATGAACAAGAATTTTTAGCAAAAGTAGATATTTTAGCAGATAGAGCATTTGAAGATCAATGTACAACAGCAAATCCAAGATTACCATTGGTTGAGGAAATAAAAGATATGCTAATAAATAGTTATTATGGAAAATGATTTGACATAAATAGTAAAAAGACTTATAATATAAATAGGTCATATGATTAGTATGATTAATTAGATAAGGAGGCATTTGTATTATGACAAGAATTGAAATTCGGGCATTAGCACAGGAGTACGGTTGTAAGGTAAGCGGAAAGTGTGGAAGAGCACTTATTGATGCAATTGAGTGGGCAAGTATTTATAACCCAGTAGAGTGGGGAAATATGACAATAATATGCTCACAAATAGGCACAAAATCCTATGGGCGGATTTATTCCGCAATAAAGCCCATGATGGGAGGAAATCCTAGAGATAAGCTTGCCTACTTGGCTGACATGATAAAACTTGAATAAGTATACAAATGCAAAGAAGATGCTGGACATTGTCCAGCATCTTCTTTTGGATACTACAATAGGAAAGTTATCCTTTCCTATTGTATAAAAGTCGCTACGCACTAACGGTTGCACACAATTTTGACTTGGCAAAATTGGTACACAAATAAATACGCGACATGTGTAAATAATCTAAAATGTTTAAATATCTAAATCATGTCGCTTTTTTTCTTAACATAAGTTTTCTCTAATTACTGTTTTAAATCTAGTTTAATATGAACATCATGTAATTGTTCTCTTGTAACATTTCCTGGAGCTCCCATCATTAAATCTTGTGCTTTACTATTTAGAGGGAATGCAATAACTTCACGAATTGTTTCACTATTTGTAAGAAGCATAAGCATTCTATCAATACCAGGAGCTATGCCAGCATGTGGTGGAGCACCATATTGAAATGCATTAAATAATGCAGAAAATTTTTCTTCAATATGCTCTTTTGAATAACCAGCTAATTCAAAAGCTTTTATCATAATTTCTGGATCATGATTTCTAACTGCTCCAGATGAAAGTTCAATTCCATTACAAACTATATCATATTGATATGCAAGAATATCAAGTGGATTTTGAGAATTTAAAGCTTTTAATCCTCCTTGAGGCATAGAAAAAGGATTATGATTAAATGCTATCTTATTATGCTCATCTAATTCGAACATAGGAAAATCAACTATCCAACAGAATGAATAAATATTTTCATCAATTAAATTAAGTCTATTACCTAGTTCTGTACGTATTTGTCCTGCAAGATCTGTTGCTCTTTTTTCATCATCAGCTATAAAAAATATAGTGTCACCTTTTTCTAAGCTGGCTAAATTTAAAAGTTCACCTTTTAATTCTGTAGGAATAAATTTATCAATTGGTCCTTTATAACTTAAATCATTTTGAACTTCTAAGTATCCTAATCCTCCCATACCAATAGAAGTAGCAAACTGTAGCATTTTTTCATGAAAGCCTTTAGATAAGTGTTTATTTACTTTTATTGCTCTAACAGTTCTATCTATAAATGGCTTAAATGTGCATTTATTAAAAAATTCAGATAGATCTATTATATATAAAGGATTTCTTAAATCTGGTTTATCAGTACCATATTTTAACATAGCTTCTTTATAAGAAATACGTGGAAAAGGATATTCACATATTTTTTTATTAGAAAACTTTTTAAAAGTATTATAGATTACAGGTTCTATAACAGAAAAAACATCTTCTTGTGTAGCATATGACATTTCCATGTCTAGTTGATAGAATTCACCTGGAGCTCTATCTGCTCTAGAATCTTCATCTCTAAAACAAGGTGCAATTTGAAAATATTTATCTATACCTGCAACCATTAATAATTGTTTAAATTGTTGAGGAGCTTGTGGTAATGCATAAAATTTTCCAGCATGAAGTCTACTAGGAACCAAATAATCTCTTGCCCCTTCAGGAGAAGAACTTGTAAGGATAGGTGTCTGAATTTCCAAAAAACCTTGTTCTATCATTTGATTTCTCAAGAACTGTATAACATTTGCTCTTAAAATTAAGTTGTTTTTTAGCTTGTCACCTCTTAAATCCAAAAATCGATATTCAAGTCTTAAATCTTCTCTTACATCTTGGTTACTGTTTATCTCAAAAGGTAACATTTTAGTTCTCTTTCCTAAAACTTGTATATTTTTAATAACAATTTCTACCTCACCTGTTGTAATATTAGGATTATATGTTTCAGGATCTCTTTTTCTAACAGTTCCTTCAACACAAACACTAGACTCAATTGGAATTCTTGAAGCAAAATCAACAACATCTTCTTTTCCAGATGTAACAACTTGAGTTTTACCATACATATCTCTAATATCTAAAAAAACAAGACCACCTAAATCTCTAATAGTATCAACAAATCCAGATATTCTAACTTCTTTTCCAACATCAGATAAATTAATTTCATTACAATTATGAGTTCTGTACTCATTTTTCATTTTTACACTACCTCCTAAAAATAATAAGTGATTATTGTAGCAATCAAAATTGCTATGCAATTTTTCTGTGCAATGTTGTTTTATTATTGAATAGGAAAAATTCGATTTTTCCTATTCAACAAGAAAAGTCCCATGCAAATGCAGGGACGAAAAATCTTCGCGGTGCCACCCAGCTTGAAAAACTTTAAGTTTTTCCACTTTATAAAAACTGCTCTAGTGTGTTAGTAAATATTCCTTTTACTAATAAAGGTTTTCAGCCAAGACCTTTAATCTCTTGTAGAAAAGATTGAATATTACGTCACTATCAACGCAAATATAATATACATAATATATATTATACTTATTATATACCAATATGTCAATACTTATACGAAATTTGATAGGTAAATTAATAACCACGAGTTATATAAAATTTATTGCACACAATTTTGACTTCGTAAAGCTATATATTCATATAGCTAAAAAACAAGAACAAAATACATTATTCGACATAAAATATAATAAGAAGCTAATCTAATAACTTTGATAAAAATTGGAAAGATGAAGCTTTGTTATTAACATGATAAAAGATGAGATGATTTTTGAGGTGGTGAAGATGGCTAGAATAAAAAAAGGAGATATTGTTGCGAGGATATCTCATGGAAAAGATATAATTTTTTATGTAGATAAAATAATTTATGCAGATAGATCTCAATTTGCAATTTTAAAAGGTGTTGTAGAAAGAATCGAAGCAGATGCTCCGATAGAAGATTTAGAATTAGTAGATAAAAAAATGATAGAACAAAAGAATGAGAATATAGAAAAAAGATTAGCAAAAAGAGTAAATAATTGCATAAAGTATACAAAAAAAAATCTATTTCGGGAGTAGAAGTAAGGAAATTATAAAGATAGGTAAAATACTCCACTTAGATGGAGATAGTTGTTTAGACAACAAAACTCTCTACTTAATTAAAGCATTTAACTTAAAGAAAAAATACCTAACTACAAATTAAATTGTTTTTATTATAAAAGTATCATAAATGAGGTTAGAAAAGAATAAAAAATCAAAATAATATAACATCCTAACGTTAGGATATATCTGTACTTTCTCTGTATTTTTTTGCTGAAAGCAGAGAACTAGAAAGCTTGACTTTCTAAGTGCTTGTGAGATACATTCTGTATCTCTTTCCTGCCTTTTGAAAATAAATGGTTTATAAATTTTGGGTTATCTAAAATGAAAAAAATTATTCAGAAATATGGATAAATTTGGTAAAATGTTGTATAATAAAAATGGAGGTTGAAATATGATAAATGTATACTTAGATAATTGCTGTTATAATAGACCATTCGATGATTTAAGACAAGAAAAAATTAAACTGGAAGCACGGTGCAATAGAGTCAATCATAGAAATGTATTTAAATAAGCAAATAAAAATATATTCAAGTAGAGCTATCAATTATGAGATAGATAATATTTCTGATGGTAATAAAAAAAGACAAGTTGAAGATTTATATGATGCTTTAGAATTGGAAAAAATACCATATTCAAATGCAATAGCAAAAGAAGAACAGAGATTAAAAAATTTTAATATTCATTTTATGGATGCTTATCATATAGCGTATGCAGAAAGTAAGAAATTAGATTATTTTATAACAGTAGATAAGCAATTGATAAATGCTTCTAAAAGAGCAAAATTAGATTTAAAAGTTGTAAATCCTGTAGAATTTATAATGGAGGTGATATAAATGGCAGTAACAGTTAAAGACTTAGAAAAAATCAGACAAGAAGGACTTAAAGCATTAAAAGAAAAATTAGGACCTGTAGGTATGATAAAATTTATACAAATGTATAGCGATGGAGAAGGAGATTATACAGAAGAAAGAAAAGAAAAATTAGCCAGTTTAAAAGAAGAAGATTTACAAAAATATTTAATGGAAGAATTAAATTAATTAATTTTATTTATATAAAAAAATAGAGAGTAATAATAAATATTGCTATGAAAGGAACGAAAGTTCCAGTTAAATTGTTTGAAAGGCAACTAATTGGAAATAATTGGTTGCCAGTTTTGAGTTTCTATTTTAGTGCACCTTCTTATGATTTCGTATTTTATTAAATTTGACAAAAATCACTAAATATGCTAAAATAAGAAACATATTTAAGAGTTTACATAGAGCAATATAGCTTGAGCTGTAAAGGGTAGTATAAAATACATTAACTACCTACACTTATAAAGTAAGATATATCCAAGTCTTGCAAAGGAGTCTTAAAAGATTTTTTTGCAAGGCTT
>CALXJJ010000012.1 GCA_944388605.1 uncultured Clostridia bacterium | reverse complement strand
TTCCCCCTCCAAATTCCTTTGCCAAAATCCTACATATTTTTTTGCCAAAAAACTACAAAAACTCTTGACATTTACAATATATATAGTTAAGTTAGAAAAGTAGAGAAAAGTTCTCGCAAAGCGAGATTTGTCCTTGAATAGGAAAGTTATATTTTCTTATTATATGAAGTTACTTTGCTATAGCATTGCACACAAATTTATGGA
The DNA here is from genome assembly GCA_944388605.1 of uncultured Clostridia bacterium. Lineage (GTDB taxonomy): Bacteria > Bacillota > Clostridia > TANB77 > CAG-508 > CALXJJ01. The sequence goes on along the minus strand of CALXJJ010000012.1, from coordinate 41,373 downwards.
AAGTTGAAAAGTAAGTTAAAGTAATTAGAAACATTGAAGCTTTTTAATTTGATTTTACGTAAACTTGACAAAAACATACTTTCAAGGTAAAATATTATATAATATGTAAAAGAGGGAAGAGGCAAAAGGAAGGCATAAAATTGCTAGAATGGAGGTTCGCATGCCGAATAATAAAAATATATTTGAAGGTATAGTATCAAGAACGAAGATATATTTGATTGTTATAGCAGTATTACTTATAATAATATGTACACTAAAACCAAAAGCTATACCAATTTCAATTGCAATATATATAATTATTTTATTATATGCCATATATACTAATAATAAAAGAAAAGACGAAATCTCAAATCATATAAAAGAGTTAACTTTAAGCGTAGATAATGCAGCTAAGAGTACTTTAATAAATTCACCATTTCCATTGATAATAATAGAAACAGATGGAAGTGTTATATGGAAAAGTGGTAAATTTGTATCAACTTTTGCTAATATAGATATTAACAATTATTTAAATGATATAGTAAAAGAAATAAAATTAAAAATAGAAAATAATGAAACAAAACAGGAAAGAGTTATAAATCATTATGTACAAATAGGAGATAAAACTTATAGAATAATAGGTGAATATGTTAAGTCTAAAGTTAATGAAAAGAAAAAACAAAGTGAATATATGACAATATTATATTTTATTGATGAAACTGAATATATAAATTATGTGCAAAAATATAACGATGAAAAAATATGTGTTGGAATTATAATGATAGATAATTATGAAGAGATAATGCAAAGATTGTCTGTAGAAGAAAGATTACAAATGGTTGCAAAAGTAGAAAAAGAGATCTTTGAATGGATAAAAGCATATGAAGGGGTTGTTGTAAAATCTGATAGAGATACTTTTGCATGTTTTATAGAGAAAAAATATTTAGAAAAAATGATAGAAAATAAATTTAGTATCTTAGATGAAGTAAAACAAGTAAAAAAAGATGTAAGAATGCAATCAACTTTGAGTATTGGAATATCAACAGAAGGAGAAAATAATTATGATAAATATAAATCAGCACATTCAGCAATAGATATAGCATTAGGAAGAGGTGGAGATCAAGTAGTTATAAGAGATGCTGGAAAATATCAATTTTTCGGAGGCAGAACTGAAGAATTAGAAAAAAGAACAAAGGTAAGAGCAAGAACTGTTTCAAATGCATTAGAAGAATTAATACAAGAGTCAACAGATGTAATAATAATAGGACATTCAAATGCAGATATAGATGCTATGGGCTCAAGCTTAGGAATTTATAGATTAGCAAAAACTCTTAATAAACAAGCTTTTATAGTGTATAGTAAATCGAGCGTAAGTCTGGATGCATTTATGGAAGAAGTAAATAAATTATCAGAATATAAGGACATATTTATTGATAGAAATACAGCCTTAAATAAAGTTGGAGAAAATACATTATTAATAATAGTAGATACACATAAAAAGAATTATATTGAAGTACCAGAAATATTAGAAAAGACTAATAAAATAGTTATAATAGATCATCATAGAAAGAGTCCAGACTTTATAGATAATGCAACATTAGTATTTCATGAAGTATATGCTTCATCAGCAGCAGAATTAGTTACAGAACTTATTGAATATTCAGATAAGAATATAGAGTTAACAACCATAGAAGTAGAAGCTCTTTATGCAGGAATAATGGTGGATACAAAGAATTTTACTTTTAAAACAGGAGTAAGAACTTTTGAGGCAGCTGCATATTTAAGAAAATACGGAGTTGATATAATAAAAGTAAAAAAATGGTTTCAAAGTGATTTAGAAACATATCATAAAATATCAGAAATTATTGCAAAAACAGAGATAGTTAATGATACAATAGGGATTTCAGTTTATGATAAGCAGGATAAAGATGCAAACTTAATATGTGCAAAAGCAGCAGATGAATTATTAACAATAAGTGATATTACAGCTTCATTTGTAATAGGAAGAATGGGAGAAAAAATATGCATAAGTGGAAGATCAATAGGTGATATAAATGTCCAAGTAATACTTGAAAAACTTGGTGGTGGAGGACATATAACACTAGCAGGGGCACAAGTAGAAGGTATGAATATAGATGAAGTAAGACAGGAATTAATAAATAGAATTAATGAATATTTTTTTGAAATATCAAATTAGAAAATAATGGTGTTTTAATACATCATTATTTTCTAATATATTAAAATAAAAAACTAGTTATTGTTATTTAATGATTACCTTGAAAAAAAAGTAATTTTATTATAAAATATATATTGCAAAAGAAAGGAATGAAATTTATTATGAAAGTTATATTATTAGAGGATATAAAAGGAGTAGGAAAGAAAAATCAAATAATAAATGCATCAGATGGATATGCAAGAAATTATCTTTTACCTAGAAATTTAGCAATAGAAGCAAATAAAGAGACTCTTGGAGAGTTAAAATCAAAACAAGAATCTATACAGAGGCAAAAAGATATAGACAAAAATAATGCTATAAATATAAAAGAAAAAATGAAAAAATTGGTATTAGAAATATCAGTTAAAGCAGGTGAAAATGGGAAAATATTTGGAGGGGTAACAGCAAAGGATATTTCAGAAGCATTAGAGAAAAACTGTGAAATAAAAGTAGATAAAAAGAAGATAATAATTGAAGAACCAATAAAAACAATAGGATACAAAGAAGTAGAGGTAAAACTATATGAAGGTGTTATAGGAAAATTAAAAGTAAATGTTATAAATGAATAAAGGAGATATTATTATCAATAGATGATTTAATAAGCTAAAAATGACTTAAATGGAGGCTAAAATGGAATTAGGGAAAATACCACCAAATGATATAGAAGCAGAACAAGCTGTAATAGGAAGTATGTTAACAGATAAAGAAGCTGTTATAAGTAGTATAGAAATATTAAAAGAACAAGACTTTTATAGAGAAGATAATAAAATAATTTATAGGGCTATACTAAATTTATATGATAGAGGAGAACCAATAGACATAATAACTTTGAAATCAGAATTATCATCTATGGGAAAACTAGAATCAGTAGGAGGATTAGAGTATTTAGTAGAATTACCTGATAAAGTACCAACAACATCAAATATAGATAAATATATAAAAATAGTTGAAGAGAAATCAACACTAAGGAATCTAATAAATACTGCAAATGAAATAATCAAGTTAGGATATGACCCTACAGAAGATGTTGAAAATATTATGGATTCAGCTGAAAGAAAAATATTTAATATAATGCAAAAAAGAGACCAAAAAGGTTATAGTAGCATGAAAGATATATTAGTAGATTCTTTTACAGAATTAGAGCAATTATATAATCAAAAACAGCATATAACAGGAGTTCCAACAGGATTTATAGATTTAGACTATAAAACAGCAGGATTACATAATTCAGATTTGATATTAGTAGCTGCAAGACCTGCAATGGGAAAATCAGCATTTGCACTAAATATTGCTACAAATGCAGCAGTAAGAGGAAACACACCAGTTGTAATATTTAGTTTAGAAATGTCAAAAGAACAAATGGGAAATAGAATTCTTTGTAGTGAAGCAATGGTAGATAGCAATAAAGTAAGAACAGGAAAAATAGAGGATGAAGATTGGTTAAAACTTGCAAATGCATCAGGAGAGCTTTCTAAATCAGGAATATATATAGATGATACTCCAGGAATTTCAATAATGGAAATAAGAGCAAAATGTAGAAAACTAAAATTAGAAAAAAATATAGGACTTGTAGTAGTTGATTATTTACAATTAATACAAGGAAGTAATAAAAGAGTAGGAAGTCGTGAGCAAGAAATTTCAGAAATAAGTAGATCATTGAAAATTTTAGCAAAGGAAATAAATGTACCAGTAATAGCTCTTTCACAATTATCTCGTGCACCTGAACAAAGACCAGACCATAGACCAATGCTTGCAGATTTAAGAGAGTCTGGGGCAATAGAACAAGATGCTGATATTGTAATGTTTTTGTATAGAGATGATTATTATAATGAAGATAGTGAAAAAAAGAATATAGCAGAAGTAATAATAGCAAAACATAGATCTGGTTCTACAGGAACAGTTGAATTATCTTGGTTAGGAAATTATACAAAATTTGCAAATATTGAAAAATATAGAGAAGGATAATAATGTGCTAAAAAGGAATGATAAAATATGAGAATAAACGAGTTACAAGAAAAAGTAGGAATGACAATAAGCAAATATAATTTAATACAAAAAAATGATATAATAATTATTGGGGTATCTGGAGGACCAGATTCAATGACTTTATTAGATATATTAGACAAATTAAAAAATAAGTTTGAAATAAAATTGATAGTAGCACATATAAATCATATGCTAAGAAAAGAAGCCGATATTGAAGAAGAATTTGTTAAAGAAAACTGTAAAAAAAGAAATATTAGTTTTTTTGCAGAGAAGATAGATATAAATAGAATGGCACAGAAGGAAAAAATAGGATTAGAAGAAGCGGGAAGAATGGCAAGATATAATTTTTTTGATGAGATAAGGAAAAAGACTAATGCAAATAAAATAGCGTTAGCACATCAAGCTAATGATAATGCTGAGACAATACTTATGCATTTAATAAGAGGAAGCGGATCACTAAAAGGGATTGCTCCAATGAGAGAAGGCATATATATAAGACCATTAATAGAAATTACAAGGGAAGAGATAGAAGAATATTGTAATGAAATGAATTTGTCGCCAAAGACGGATCAATCTAATAATGAAAATATATATACAAGGAATAAGATTAGAAACTTATTAATACCATATATAGAAAAAAATTTCAATCCGGGAATTGTACATTCATTGAATAGATATTCTTTAATAGAAGAAGAGAAAATGCAATACATAAAAAAACATGTACAAGAAGCATATATTGAAGTTTTAGAAGAAAAAAATAAAAAAATAATAATACTAAACTTAAAAAAATTCAACAAATTAGAAAAAGTAATAAAATCAGAGATTTTAAGACATACTATAATAGAACTTATAGGAACAATAAATAATATAGAAAAGAAAAATATAGATGATATTATTAAATTATGTGCGAATAATATCGGAAATAAGCAATTGAAGCCAAATAAAAGTATAAAAATAGAAATAAATCATGGAAAAATTTTTTTGGAGAGTGTAAATTAAAGAATCCGTAAATAATTAGATAAAACAATATATTTATACAATAAAAACTTTAAAAAAAATACTTGCCAAATCTAGTTTGATGTGTTATATTGCAATATAGCTAGTTTATATTTTAAGAATGTGAGGTTTTTATATTGAAAAGTAATAAAGGTTTAAAAACATTTGCTGTGTGGGCTATTATAATCATTATTGCTATTGCACTTATTGCATCCATATTGGATAACAGTAATAGCCAGCTGGCATATTCAGAATTAGTTTCAAAAATAGAAGCAGGAGAAGTTAAAGAAGTAGAATTAGAGTCAGATGGAACAAAAGCAAGTGTAGTATTAAAAAATGAAAATTTTAAAAAAGAAGTTAATATACCAGATGTAAGAAGTTTTATGGAATTAGTAGAAGAACCAATGAAAGCAGGAACAATAAAAGTAACAGAAAAATCTGCATCAATATTTATGCTAATACTAAGCTTACTTACTCCATTTGGAATTTTAGTAATATTCTTTATATTCTGGTTTTTCTTAATGAATACAGGTGCACAAGGTGGAAGTAAAACAATGACATTTGGAAAAAGTAAAGCCAGAATGATAAATAATTTAGATAAAAACAAAGTAACTTTTGATGATGTAGCAGGTGTAGATGAAGAAAAAGAAGAATTACAAGAAATTGTAGAATTTTTAAAAAATCCTAAGAAATTTACAGATATGGGTGCTAGAATACCAAAAGGAGTATTGTTAGTTGGACATCCAGGAACAGGAAAAACATTACTTGCAAAAGCTGTAGCAGGTGAAGCAGGAGTACCATTTTTTATAATATCAGGTTCAGACTTTGTAGAAATGTTTGTTGGTGTAGGGGCATCAAGAGTAAGAGATTTATTTGAAGAAGCAAAAAAACATGCACCATGTATAATCTTTATAGATGAAATAGATGCAGTAGGTAGACAAAGAGGTGCAGGATTAGGAGGAGGGCATGATGAAAGAGAACAGACGCTAAATCAATTACTAGTTGAAATGGATGGATTTGCTGCTAATGAAGGAGTAATAGTATTAGCTGCAACAAATAGACCAGATGTATTAGATAAAGCATTATTAAGACCAGGAAGATTTGATAGACAAATAGTAGTTTCAAGCCCTGATGTGAAAGCAAGAGAACAAATATTAGAAGTTCATGCAAGAAAAAAACGTTTATCAGAAGATGTAGATCTAAAAACTATAGCAAAAAATACTTCTGGATTTTCAGGAGCAGATTTAGAAAATGTTTTAAATGAAGCAGCATTGCTTGCAGCAAGAAGAGATTTGAAAGTAATAGGAATGAGAGAAATAGAAGACGCAATGGTAAAAGTGACAATGGGACCTGAAAAACGCACAAAAGTAAGAAGTGAAAAAGAAAAGAAATTAGTAGCTTATCATGAAGCAGGTCATGCGGTAGTTAGTAAATTTTTGCCAACTCAAGATCCTGTTCATGAAATATCAATTGTGCCAAGAGGAATGGCAGGTGGATATACTATGTATAGACCTACTGAGGATAAATCATTCATGGCAAGAGGAGAAATGTTAGAAAATATTGTTTCTTTATTAGGTGGAAGAGCTGCAGAGAAATTAATATTAGATGACATTTCAACAGGCGCAAGTAATGATATAGAAAGAGCTACAAAAATAGCGAGAGATATGGTTACTAAATATGGTATGAGTGAAAGAATAGGAACAATTACACTAGGGCAAAACCAAGAAGAAGTATTTTTAGGAAGAGATTTTGCTCAATCAAAAGAATATTCAGAGGAAACAGCTGCAATCATAGACGAAGAAGTAAAATCAATAATAGATGGTGCATATAAAGCAGCAACAGAAATATTAAGTTCTAATGTTGATAAACTTCATGCAGTAGCTGGTGTGTTATTAGAAAAAGAAAAGATTACAGGAGATGAATTTGAAGCAATATTCAATATGTAATTTTAGTCAATAGGGACGGAGATTTTTGATATACTTAAAGTGTGTTAAAATCCTCCGTCTTCTTGTCAAAGGAGGAAATAATTTGAAAGATGGGTTAAGAAACGTAAGAGCAGATGAAAAAAATAAAAAATGGGTACAAATGATAAAAAGGGAACATACATTATATAATCGAAATAATGATATCAGAACAGAATTTGAAAGAGACTATACAAGAATAATACACTCAAATGCATTTAGGAGATTAAAGCATAAAACGCAAGTCTTTTTTTCACCAAGTAGTGACCATATATGTACAAGAATAGAGCATATAAATCATGTTGAGTCTATAAGTTATACAATAGCAAACTATCTCGGACTTAATACAATGTTAACAAAAGCAATTGCAGTAAGTCATGATATTGGACATGCACCATTTGGTCATAAAGGAGAGAGTATATTAAATAGTATATTAGAAAGAGAAAATAAAGAAAGTTTTTGGCATGAAAAAAACGGATTATATTTTGTAGATAAAATTGAACTATTAGAAGATGAAAATGGACATAGACATAGTTTAGATTTGACATATGCAGTAAGAGATGGGATTATTTCACACTGTGGAGAAATAGATGAAAATTCTATAAGACCTAGAGATATTGCTATAGATTTACAAGAATATATAAGACCAAATCAATATTCACCATTTACATGGGAAGCGTGTGTAGTAAAAATAGCAGATAAAATATCGTATATAGGTAGAGATATTGAAGATGCATTAGAATTAGGAATATTGAATAAAGAAGAAATATTAGAACTAGATAAAATATTAAATCGTAGACAAATTATTAATAATGCAAATATAATAAATGAACTTGTAAGTGACTTATGTCTAAATTCTAGTGAAGAAAATGGATTAACTTTTTCAAAAGATAAACTAAGAATGATGGACGAAATAAAAAAATTTAATTATGAAAACATATATTTATGTGATAGAATAAAACCATCCAACAAATATTTTGAACTTGTATTAAATCAGATATTTGAGATATTTATAGATTCATTTGAAAAACAAAAATTTGAAAAATATAAAATAATATATAAAGAGATATTTGAAAAATTTGAACAATGGTTAAACAAATATACAATAGAAAAAGAAAATTTAGTATTTGAGAGAAATAATAAACAAGACTATGTAAGGGCTGTTGTTACATATATTGCTGGAATGACAGATAATTATGCAATAAAATGCTATAATGATATATTAACATTCTAAATGTATAAAAATAGAAAGGAATTGAAATAATAATGGAAATAAATTTTGTAGCAGTGGATGTTGAGACTACTGGATTATCGTGTACACAAAATGAATTAATCGAAATAAGTGCTATTAAATATATAGATTTAAAAAAGGAAGAAATTTTTTCAACTTTAGTAAAGCCTAAAATAAAGATACCAAGTTATATTACCAAAATAACAGGGATAAATAATCAAATGGTAAAAAATTCACCTGAAATAGAAAGTGTAATGCCAAAATTAATAAAATTTATAGGGGACTTCCCAATAGTAGCGCATAATGCAAGGTTTGATTATGGTTTTTTGCAAAGTAATTCTAAAAAAGCTTTTTCAAAGAATAAATTAATTGATACGGTTGTTATTAGTAGAATATTGGCACCAAATTTAGAAAATCATAAATTAGGTACAGTAGCTAAATTCATAGGCATTACAGAGGAAGGATTTCACAGAGCAGAATTTGATTGTGAATGTTGTGCACAAATATATATAAAATATTTAAAAAGTATAAAAAAAGGAAATTAAATTTTAAAACTAATTATTTTTATACAATAGGAAAGTTATCTTTTACTATTGTATAAAAGTCGCTACGCTCTAACGACTGCACACAATTTTGACTTCGTAAAATTGGCTTAGGAACAAATTTACTAAAAAGCTAACGAGGAAAGATAAAATTAATATAAATTTTAATGCTTTCCGATTTGTTCTATATTAAGAAGTTATATTGAATATAAAGTTTATTTACATAAACTAGCAAAAATAAGATATGTATAAACTTTAATGGATTGTAATTGTCCACTAAATTTATGACTTAGAAAGGAATGATTGAAAAGTGAAGATAGCATTAGTAACAGGAGCTTCTTCAGGAATAGGAAGAGATATTTCAATAATATTAAATGGTATGGGTTATAAAATAATATTAGTTGCCAGAAATAAAGAAAAATTAGAAGAAGTACAAACTCATTTAAAAGATTCTGAAATATATATATGTGATTTATCACAAAGAGATTTATGTGTTAAACTATATGAAGATATTAAAAATAAATATGGTAATATAGATGTATTAATAAATAATGCAGGATTTGGACTTTTTGGAGAATTTTATAAAACAGATTTAGAAACAGAAATAAAAATGATAGATACTAATGTTGTAGCTATGCATATATTAATGAAATTATTTTTGCATGATATGATGAAAATAAACAAAGGACATATTTTAAATGTAGCGTCAATTTCAGGATTTATGCCAGGACCATTAATGAGTACGTATTATTCGACAAAATCGTATATAGTAAGACTTACTCAAAGTATTTATGAAGAATTAAAAAAAGCAAAATCAAATGTAAAAATAAGTGTTTTATGCCCAGGACCTGTAGATACCAATTTTAACAATGTAGCAAAAGTTAAATTTAATTTAAGGCAAAAAAATAGTATGGAAGTGGCTAATTATGCAATAAAGAAAATGTTTAAAAATAAACTTATAATAATTCCAGGGCTAACTATTAAAATTTCAAGAATCGGAGCTAAAATAATTCCAGATAAAATTATGGCAAAAATATGTTATAAAATGCAAGAAAGAAAGAGATAGAAAGATTAAAATTAAAGGGAAAAGTATTAAACTTTTCCTTTTAATTTGCGTTTTTAATTTCTTCATCTAATGTAATTGTAACTATACTTCCTTCTTCAACAGAAGAATCTTTTATAGGTTCTTGTAATACCACTTTTCCAGATTCAGAACCAACAATTTTAATATTTAATCCTTTAGCCTTCAAAGAATTATTTGCTTGAGCTAATGTCATTCCTTTTAAATCAGGTACAGTAACAGAAACTCTTGCGTCATTTCCAGTAGAATATAGTTTTATTGTAGCTCCAGATATAAGTTCAGAACCTTGAATAGGCACTTGCTCTGTTACCAAATCCTCATTTGATCCATTAAAAGAACAGGTAAAACCAGCATTTTCCAATATTTTTTTTGCCTCTGCTATAGTTTTATTTCTGACATCAGGTAAAGATGATGTTTGATAATTTTCTGAAACTTGTACATCTGTATTAGAAGTATCACTAGATTGTATTCCTAAATAAGGTAAAACTTCTGCTAAAACCTTAGAAACTACAGGAGCTGCAATTTGACTACCAAAGTGGCTGTCACCTTGAGGATCATAAAGTGTAAGAAGAACTACAACTTTAGTATTATCTACAGGAGCAATAGCGACAAAAGAAGAAACATATCCAGCTTCAGGGTCATTGGGATTTGGTTCAGATGTACCAGTTTTTCCACCTATGGTGTATCCCTTAATTTGTCCATATTTTCCACCACCATTTTCTACAACAGATTGCATCATATCTCTTACTTGTTCAGCTGTTTCTTTAGAAATAACTTGACGAACAACTTCTGGTTCAATAGTCGATATAGCTCCAGTATCAGTATTTTCTACTTGTTTTACAATACGTGGTTTATATAATAGACCATCATTAGCAATTGCACATACTGCAGTAATCATTTGTAAAGGTGTTATTGTGAATCTTTGACCAAAAGAAGTAGTAGCAAGTTCAACAGGTCCTACATTGCTAAAAAAGGCACCAACAGCTTCACCAGAAGTATCAATTCCTGTTTTATCAAAAAATCCAAAAGCTCTCATATATTTTTCCATATTTTCTGCACCAATTCTTGAACCAAGTTGTATTAATGCAGGATTGCAAGAATTTTCTAAAGCATTTCTCAAAGATTGAGAACCATGACCAACAGAACTTGCACAACCAATTTTTATACCACTAACATCTTCATATCCCATACAGAAAAAATCATTTGGAGTATCAGTAGTGGTAATATTTTCTTCAAGAGCAGCAGAAGCTGTGATAACTTTAAATACAGAGCCAGGTTCATAAGTATCAGATACAGCTTTATTTCTCCACATTGAACTTAAAGCATTGCTCTTAGATTCAGAAGATAGAGAATCCCAATTTTGACTAAGTGTAGCATTTGGAGTAAAAGGTTCATTTAAATTATAATCAGGATATGTTGCCATTGCTAAAATATCACCATTTGTAGGATCCATTATAATCAAATTGCCTCCACGTCCACAATTATTATCTTCAACAGCTTGCTTTAGATATTTTTCTGCAATAGTTTGAATGTTTACATCTATTGTAAGAGTTATATTACTTCCATTTTCAGCAGGGATATATTTTTCATCTTTATCTAATATAACATCAGAATTAGCATCCTTAGATGTAGTAATTTTACCCTGAGTACCAGTTAAAACACTATTCCATGCATATTCCAATCCTTCTAATCCTTGATTACTATCACCGCAAAATCCTATGAGATTAGAAGCAAGATTAGAATAAGGATAATATCTTTTAGTATCATCATCTATATTAATTCCAGAATATATATCATTTTCTTTCATCCAATTTGTAAGCTGAGTAATTTTATCAGTTTCAACTTTTTTAGCAATTGTTTCAATAGAAGAAGTACTTTTAACTTTTTCAAGAGTTTCTTCATAATTTAGTCCAAAAATGTCAGAGAAAGCTTTAGCAACTTTTTGTTTTAATTCTTCAGTTTTTTGAGTTGCAATGTTTTCATCACTATCTGTTACAACTATACTAGAAGGATTAATTGTAACAGTATCAACAGGAGCACTAACTGCTAGTTGCTTACCAGTAGAATCGTAAATTGTTCCTCGTGTAGGACTTATAACTAAATTTTTAGTTTGTTGATGATATACAGATTCTTTCAAATCTGAACCTATAATAAATTGTAAATAAACTAATCTACCAATTAAAATGATGAATAATAAAATACAGCTACAAGTTAAAACTAACAATCTTTTAATTCTTATTGACAAAGATGTTGAATTTTCATTTAAACCGATTATTATCCTTAGTTGTATTTTCTGATTTATATTTCATATTTTTAAACGAAATATCATCATTTGTTAAATAATGCATATTATTTTTACTATCTAAATCTGATAAATTCTTTTTTTTGAAATTTTTTCTCTTTTTACTAAATTTAAGTATATTACTTTTTCTTTTCTTTCTTTTATTTGGCAAAAAATCACCATCTTTCGCTATAATATCAATACAATTTTATCCTAAAATACACATAAAATCAATAAAAAACAATAAAAAATCACAACTTATTCATAAAAGTGAATACTATATAATGATAGAGAATATTTAATACAATAGGAAAGTTATCCTTTCCTATTGTATAAAAGTCACTACGTTCTAACGACTGCACACAATTTTGACTTCGTAAAATTGGCTTAGGAACAAATTTACTAAAAAGCCAACGAGAAAATATTAAATTAGTACAAATTTTAATGCTTTCCGATTTGTTCAATGTTAATAATAAAATTAGAACTATGTACAAACATATAGAATTGATGTATACTATATAATAAATGTATAGAAGGTGAAGATATATTCATGAAAAAATGTATACTAAAAAAATCTATTATATTGCTAATAATAATTTTTCTAATATTTATATTAGAATGGTTTGGATTAAAGTTTTTAAGAAATTATGAGATAATATTTTGTAATAAACAGATAAGTGTATCTATAAAAGAGGAAATGTCAAATATAACTAATGCATTACCAAGTCAAAGTACATATTCAATAAAATTAATTACTAAAAATAATGAAAAGATAAATATATATTATATGTATGATGGAGAAATAGTTAAATATAATTTAGATCAAAAAGATATACATAACATAAATATTAATAAATATATATCACAAAATGCAATAAAAGGGGAAACAATATATATAGGAGTCATAATAACAACTTTAATTATATTATTAGTATTTAGTGTATATATAATTATATCAAAAAACACATTAAAATACCTTTTAAAAATGTTTTATATGATATTAAGTATAAGTGTTATATTTATTTTATTATGTATTATACCAATGATTTCTAAAAATCATGGAGAAAATATATATTATTATTCAATAATAATAGGATTATATATAATAGGATTGATATATGGATATAAAAATAAAGTATTTTTCTTACCAGCAATAATTATGGTACCAATATATTTATTAGCAGATTGGTTTAATTATAGTAATGGAATATTAAGAATAAATAATATTTGTTCATATATATTTATAAATTTTATAGGGGGATTAACAGGAAGAATTATACAAAAAAGTAAAAAAGTAAAAATTAAATATTTAATTTTATATGGAATTATATTTATATTATTAATATTAGGTGCTTTAGTACAAAAGATAGAAACAAGAGTTGCTACAATGCTAATTAGTAGTTGTTGTAAAGCTTCCATATTAGGAGTTGTATTTAGTTTAATAACATATATAATTAATATTATAATATATAAAATAAAAGATATGAAAATAGCAAAAAAGAAAATATTACAAACAAGATTAAATTTGAAAATAAAGATAATAGTAGAAACTATAATAATTATTATATTAATAATTGCTTCAACTATATATATCATTTATTCATTATATCCGAAAGATTATATAAGTTCAAATTTAAGTAATACTTCTAAAAGTTTAAAAGAGCAGTACGCATATAAAATTATAAAAAATAAAGTTTATATTACAACAAATGCTGGAAAAAATTGGACAGAAGTTCCAGAAGAATTTAATAATCTATATCAAACTAGTAAAGATTTTTCTGATAAATGTTATTTTTTAAGTAAAGATAAGATAATTTTTGAAATTAATGATGAAATAATAAAATTAATATATTCAGATGATAATGGAAATACGTGGAATGCATCTACAATACAGGATGTTAAAGGTTATATAGTATATATAAAATTTTTTAACAAATTAGATGGAATAGCAGTTATTTGTTATGGAAATGAGTTAGGACAAAGAGAGTATATTGTAGTATCAAGAACAAATGATGGAGGAGAAAATTGGGTTACTCGGAGTAGAAGAACATAGTGGAATAAAGATTAACAGAGGGGCAGAAATAGAATTTACAAGTATGCAAAATGGAATGGTAAAAAATATTTCATATGATGGAACAAATACAATATATAGAACTACAGATGGAGGAATAACTTGGAAAGAAGAAAATTAGTTTGTATAGTTTTCTTCTTTTTAATACAATAGGAAAGTTATCCTTTCCTATTGTATTAAAGTCACTACGTTCTAACGACTGCACACAATTTTACTAAAAGTCAAAAGATAAAAGCTTAAATTATATAAATTTTAAGTGTTTTCATTTACTCTATGGTTATTAACAATTTTCTTGTAAATTATAATTCCTATTATGGAAATAATAATAGTAAAACCATAAGCTATTAAAGAAATATGCCAGTTACCATTAGAAGCGTTATTTCCAGCAAAAGTAGAAGTTATCACAGAAGGAAATCTTGCAAAAGTAGAAATAAGTAAAAATCTAAGAGGTTTTATTGGAAGTAAACCTGCAATATAAACAAAGAAATCTTTAGGAGTACCTGGTATAATAAATAAAATAAGCATTATAATTTCTAATTTTTCTTTATTTGCAAATAATTTATTATTTTTTAATTTATCAATTTTATCAGATCCAAAAAATGATTCAATAAAACCTGTTCCAAACTTTCTTACAGCAAAGAAAATTATAGCAGAACTTATAAAACATCCTATAAAAATTAATAACATTCCATAAAAAGTACCATAACACATACCAGCAAGGAATTCTATTGGTTCACCTGGTAAAAAAGCTGCAAGAATTTGAAGAGATTGTAGACCTAATATAGCAAATACTCCAAAAGCTCCCATTGATTCTACCTGATTATTAAAATCAATTCTACCTTCTTCTGTTGATAAATTGATGAAAAAAGGAAACAACTTGATTGTAATAAATATAAGTAAAATTAAAACTATAGCAAGTATAATAAGTTTTATGTATTTAAAAGATTTTTTACTCAATAATATCAACTCCTTGAAATATTATAACATTAAAATGTGTAAAATAAAAGGACAAATCAGAAAACCTTAAAATTTGTAATTACTTTACATTTCAATTAAGCTTTTTAGTAAATTTCATAATGAGCCAAATTTATGAAATAAATGTGCAATGTTACGATACAGCGAGTCTAATATAATATTAAAATTAATTATAAAAGGGTTATATTAATACAAAACAATGTTGAAATATTAGGGAATATATGGTAAAATATAAGCACAAAGAAAGTATAAATGTTGTGGGTAATACGAAAGGAAGAGACATCATGTTTAACTTCATTGATTATGCGATTCAGAACTTGTCACAACTAATTACGTACTGGTTAGTATATAGGCTATATATTTATTTACTAGAACACATAATAATAACAGGATTAATTATTATTTTAGCAATTATATGGATAACTAAAATAAAAGTAGAAGAACAAGATATGGAAATGAAACAAGGAGTATGGGAAGCAGTAAAAGTAATTGGATTTATATTACTAATTCCTCTAATTATAGGAATTGTAGTAATTCTTATATCATACTTATACATTCCAATTATAATTCTTCTTATATTAAAATGGATGTTCTCGTAAAAAATATTAAGGAGTAGCAGATAAATGGTTATTGAAATATAAATATATATCAATAGCCATTTGTCGTTCTACAATAGGAAAATATTGATAGATTATAAATTAATACTGAAAATAACAGTATCTATACATCAAATTTATAGTATTAACAGAAGGAAAGTAAGAAGAAATTAAGATTTTAAAACTATTGACAAGAAATAAAACTATGATGTATAATATTAAAGAAAAAGGAAGAAAATTCCCAAAAAATCCCACATAAGTATGGTGTAATTACTGGAAGGAGGGGAATATTAATGTCAGAAGTTAAAGTTAATAATGGAAATATAGAAGATGCCTTAAAAAGATTTAAAAGACAATGTGCAAGAAATGGAGTATTGCAAGAAGTTAGAAAAAGAGAACACTATGAGAAACCAAGTGTTAAAAGAAAGAAAAAATCAGAGGCTGCGAGAAAAAGAAAATTTTAAAATATGGGAGTGTTTTCAAATAAAGATGAAAGCACTTTTTTCTATACAAGAACGTCATTTCACTTTAACAGATGTACACAAATACGCAATATGTAAGTAATCTAAAATGTTTAAATATCTAAATCATGTTGATTTTGTTCTGTTATAGGAAATTTAATATGTTATAACTTAAAAATATATGATAGGAGGTTTTATTAATGTTAAAAGAAAAATTGTTAGAAGATTTAAAAAATGCAATGAAAGAAAAATTACAAAACAGAAAAAATGTAGTTCAAATGGTGAGAGCAGCAATATTACAAGTAGAAAAGGATAAACATATAGAATTAGATGATAATCAAATATTAGAAATAATAGCAAAAGAAGCTAAAAAAAGAAAAGATTCAATAGGTGATTATGAAAAATCAGGAAGACAAGATTTAATAGATCAAATAAATGAAGAAATTGCAGTATTACAAGAGTATTTACCAAAACAACTAACAGATGATGAATTAGAAGAAATTATAAAAAAAATTATAGAGAAAACAGGTGCGACAAGTATAAAAGATATGGGAAAGGTTATGAAATCGGCAAAAGAAGAAATAGGAACAAGAGCAGATGGAAAAAGGATAAATGAAATGGTGAAGAGAGTATTAGGATAATATGAATAAATTAAAAAATATGATAAAAAAATATGATGTGCCTTTTATAATAATAATAAGTATTCTAATAATAACAGGATTTATATTAAATGTAGAAGCGCAAGCAGGTGATGAACTTTGGAATTTTGCAAATATATATAAAATATATAATGGTAATCAAATTTATAGTGATATAAATGTAATAATAACACCTTTATTTTTTGTGATAGGAAATTTATTATTTAAATTACTAAGTGCGAACATATTAGTATTTAAACTATATGATTTAATAATTGCAATATCATTAATATTAGTAGTATATCTTATATTAAAAAAGTCAATAAAAGATAAAAAAATATCAATGATAGTAGTAATGTGCTTTATATTCTACTTTATAGGGATTTTTATAGGAGGAGCAAATTATAATACATTAGCATTAGTTTTTTGCTTTATAGGAATATATTATATCATAAGTCATAAAGAAAAGAGAAATTATATATTACAAGGAACTATAGCATTTATAATATTCTTAATAAAGCAAAATATAGGGGTATACTATATTTTAGGATTAGTCATATATGAATTATTTATAAATAGAAAAATAAAAGAAATATTAATAACATCAATTACATTTTTAGCAGAATTAATTATAACATTGGCAATATTTCAAATGAATGGAAATTTGTACAATTTTATGGATTTTGCTTTTGGAGGAATAGGAGAATTTGCAAGTAAAAATGCCTCTTTTACAACTGTTGCCGGACTATCTGCAATATTAATAAATCTTTTAATAACTATTGCAAGCATATATATAATAAAAAATCAAAAGATAGAGATAAAAGAAGAAGTTAAAGAAAATCTAAAAATATTTTGCAGTTTTTTATTACCATTAACTTTAGTGATATATCCAATAGCAAATGAGTATCATACTAGAATGTCATATATATTAACAATAATAATTGTAGTATATATTGTTTATCAATTTATAGAAGGAATAAAAATAAACAAAATTCTTCAGATAGTATTTTGTGCAATTGTTGGATTAGCAATTAGTTTTTCAGTGTTTTTATTAATAAATTATATAATTAAAATAAATAGTAAAGAATACAAATTCGAGGTGGATTCGCCATATTTTGGAATATTAATGAAAGAAGAAAAATATGAAGATTTAAAACAAATAGATGAATATATAATGCAAAATGAAAAAAATGGAATAAAAGTAAAAATTCTTTCGCACCAAGCATTATGGTACGTAACACCATTAAAACAAAATAATGGAGTTATGGATTTACCATTTAAAGGAAATTTAGGATCTAGAGGAGAAGATGGGCTTATAGATGATATAAAAAAGTTATATAATACAAAAATATTATTGCAAAAAGAAAAAGATAAAAAATATCAAGAATCAGAAAAAGTAGAGAATTTTATAAAAGAAAATTACGAGAAAGTAGAAGAAATAGGAATATTTGAAGTGTATTATATAGAATAGAAAAAGTAAAATATTAAAATAATACTAGAGATTGAAATTATAAAACAATTGTAAATAGCATAATAGAAAATAAGGTGTGGATTTAAAATCACATCTTATTTTGTTATTGTATAATAGGAAAGTTATCCTTTCCTATTGTATAAAAATCGCTACGCTCTAACGACTGCACACAATTTTAACTTCGTAAAATTGGCTTAGGAACAAATTTACTAAAAAACTAACGAGGAAAGATAAAATTAATATAAATTTTAAGGCTTTCCAATTTTTAATTATATATAAGAGAAAAAGTTTTTATATAAGCCAGGATTGTCTTCTCATAAAAGAAATTATGCAAAATGTAAAATAGTATTGTATAAAAAAATGTAAATGTATTATAATATAGAGCAGAAAGGAATGATATAAGTTATGGAAGAAACAAAAATTGATATTAAAAAAGGAATTAAATTTCACAAAATCGTTAGCAATAAGTTTAAAACTGACTTGATTGCAGTATTTATAACAGTTCCATTGCAAAGGGATACAATAACATACAATGCATTATTACCAATGGTCTTAAGAAGGGGAACTAATAATATTAAAACACAGCAAGATATAAATAAAGAATTAGAAAATATGTATGGAGCAAGTTTTGATTGTGGAGTAGATAAAAATGGAGACAATCAAGTAATGAAATTTTATTTAGAAATATTAGATAATCAATATGTTTTAGAAAATGAAGATATTCTAAAACAAGGTTTGAAGTTATTGATTGATATAGTTTGTAATCCTTATATAGAAAATAATGCTTTTCTAAAAAAATATGTTGATGGTGAAAAACAAAATTTAAAACAATTAATAGAAGAAAAAATTGATAATAAAGCAAAATATGCATTAGAAAGATGTACAGAAGAAATGTATAAAAATAAACCATATGGAATGTATAAATATGGATATATAGAAGACTTAAATGATATTGATGAAAATAAGTTATATAATTATTATAAAAAAATGCTCCAAGAATGTAAAATTGATATATTTATAACAGGAGATATCAAATCTAATATAGAAGATGAAATAAGAAATAATGAGAATATTATGAAATTAGCAGAAAGAGAAGAGAAATATATAAAAGAAGGGGAAAGAGATATAGAACAAGAAAATAATATTGTAAATGAGAGTATGAATATATCGCAAGGAAAGTTAGTAATAGGATTAGATTTGCAAAATATGGAAAAAGAAAAAACATATAGTGCCATGGTTTATAATGCAATATTAGGAGGAGGTTCTAATTCGAAATTATTCCAAAATGTAAGAGAAAAAGCAAGTTTAGCATATACAGCAGGTTCAACATATCTTAAGAAAAAAAATAATATTTTCATAAGATGTGGTATAGAGATATCAAATTATAATAAAGCAGTAGATATTATAAAAAAACAATTGAAAGATTTAGAAAAAGGAGAATTTACTGAAGAAGATATAGATAATGCGAAGAGGATAGTGATGTCTAATATTAGAAATATAGAAGAAGAACAAGATTTACAAATAACATATTATTATGGACAAGATTTTAGTGAAGAAAAAATGAGTATTAAAGAGTATGAAAATAGAGTAGAAAATGTAAATAAAGAAGAAATTATAGATATTGCTAAAGAAGTAAAAGTTAATACAATATATTTCTTAAAAGACTGAAATGTCCAAATATATAAAATTTAAGAAAGGAAAGTGTGTAAAAGTGGAAATTATAGAAAGTTTGAAAATAAAAGAAAAGGCATATATAGAGAAATTAGAAAATGGACTTACAATTATTATAATTCCTAAGAAGAATACAAACAAAAAACATATAGTTTGGGGAACAAATTTTGGTTCTATAGATAATCATTTTGTAGATCCTACTACTAATAAAGAAGTTAGAATTCCTGATGGTGTGGCACATTTTTTAGAACATAAAATGTTTGAACAAAAAAGTGGTGTAAATAGTTTAGATAAACTTATGTCATTAGGAGTAGAACCAAATGCGTATACAACAAATGATCATACAGCATATTATTATGAGTGTACAGACAAATTCTATGAAGCATTAGATGAACTTATGGATTATGTACAAAACCCATATTATACAGATGAAAATGTAGAAAAAGAAAAAGGAATTATAGGACAAGAAATAAAGATGTATGAAGATGATCCTAGTTGGAGATTATATATAAATGGATTAGATTGTATGTATCATAAAAACGAAATAAAATTAGATATAGCAGGAACAGTAGAGTCAATTAGTAAAATAGATAAAGAAATGTTATATAGTTGTTATAATACATTTTATAATCCATCAAATATGCTAATAGTCGCTTGTGGTAATTTTAAACCAGAAGAACTGTTAAAAGATATAAAGGAGAGATTAATTGAAAAAAAGGATCAAGGCAAAATTGAAAGAATATATGAAAAAGAAGATGAAACAATTAATAAAAAATATAAAGAAGATAAAATGCCTATAAGTATTCCTTTATTTATGATAGGATTTAAAGATAATCCAAATAAAGAACAAAAAGTAAAAAGACATATAGCAATAGAAATATTATTAAATATTTTAATAGGTAAAAGTTCTAAGCTTTATCAAGAATTATATGATGAGGGTTTAGTTACAACAAGGCCTGACACAGGGTATGAATTTTCAAAAAATTATGCACATGTGACAATCATGGGGCAAAGTAAAGATCCGAAAAAAGTTGAAGAGATGTTTTTAAAACAACTAAAAGAAATAAAAAATAATGGAATAGATGATAATGATTTTAAAAGAGCTAAAAGAAAAATATATGGAGATTATGTTATAGAATACAATGATGTAGGTGATATTGCTAGAATTTTCTTATCTGATTATATGAAAGGTGTACAGAGTTTTGATTATATAGAAGATTTTGACACAGTTAACAAACAATATGTAGAACAAATGCTAAAAGAAGTATTTGATGAAGAAAAAATGGTTATGTCTGTAGTTAATTGTGAATAAGTAGAAAAAATGTGGATAAAGATATGCAAAAAAATTGCATATCTTTTCTATATAAGAATGTTGCTTTACTCTAACAGAAGCACTAAAATTTTATTACATAAAATTTGGCGTACGAACAAATAAGCGACATGTAACTAATATAAAATGTTTAAATATCTAAACCATATCACTTTTGTTCGGATTACAACTTAATAAGCGATAAATGTTGAATAAAAAAGAACCAAAAAATAATGTGTAAAATAAAGAAAATATATAAATCAAAATGTCAAAATCTGTCATACGAAAAATAGACAAAACAGTATAAATTCAAACAAAATCTATTGACTGATATGTAAAAATATGGTATTTTAAATATGCTTAATGCGAAGATTGCAAAAAAGGAGTGTGATTATGATGTTAAATGAAAAAATATGTGAATTAAGAGAAAAATTAAACGATAGTATTATAAATGGAGAAGATTATAGTGTAATATATAAAATAAGTGTAGAACTAGATGAACTAATAGCTCAATATTATAATTGTAACAACAATAAGAAGGTGATAGATAGTGTATAAAAAATGAAAAAGTATTAGAAGTTAAGCTTTTAATACTTTTTTTGTTGAATAGGAAAAATCGAGTTTTTCCTATTCAACAAAAAAACAAGATTGCACAGAAAAATTGCATAGCAATTTTTCGCGTCGACAAATCTTTATGCTTCTTCGAGAACTTAAATATATATAGTTAAGTTAGAAAAGTAGAGAAAAGTTCTCGCGAAGCGAGATTTGTCCACTATTTTAACTATTTTGCACAAATTTACATAGAGCAAAAGAGAAAGTTAAAATAATTGTAAAATTTAAGTTTCCTGCTTTATTAAATTATATAAAGCTTATTTATTATTAAATAATGGTTGAAAAATGTCATATTCCAATAAAATATGCAATAAATAATGTACAAAGTAGAAGAAATATGGTATAATAGAAAAAATGGGGGGAGGAAAACAAGTGAAAAAATTGTTAAGTTTTTTGTTGATTATATGCATATTAAGTGTAACTGGAATAGCAATAGGAGCAAATGCTAATTGGCAAGAATTATGGAATCAATATGGCAATATGTCTAATTTAGACATAAGTACTATGGAAGGGCAAATAGTGGCAGGAGCTATAATGAATTCTAGCGATCAAGAACTATCTAGTATGCAAGGTGAAGATAGAAATATTGCGTTAAAACTAATAGAAAAAATATTTGCAGGAAGTAATGAAGAAGCAACTGATACTAATGGAGAAGCAATAAGGAATAGTTTAAAGCAAATAATGGATAAATATAATAAAATAAACAAGAATGGCTTAACAGAAGAAGAAAATGAAATTGCAGATCGTATAGAGGGAAATGGAAATATTTTATTTGATAATGAAAATGTACAAGACTTAGATGAAGCATTAGCAAGTGGAGATCTATCTTTAAATCAATTGCAACAAATAATAAACGGAACAACTTGGAATGGACAAACTATAACAGAAGAACAACGTAAAAAGGCAAGAGAATTACTTAATCAAAAAAATGACGAAATAAATAAAATGGATGATGAAATGCAAAATGTTGTAGAAGGTTATCTACCAGATAGAGAGATTGGTTTATTAAATCCAACTGAATCAGATGGTAAAATATCAGTTGATAATACAATAAAAGGTGCAGAAGATTTTGCAAATGAACAACCAGAAAAAGATCCAGTAGATCAGCAAAAAATGCAAGCAATATCCAATTCCTTATTTAATATATTATTAACAATAGCTGTTATATTAGCAATAATAATAGGACTAATTATAGGAATAAAATTTATAATGTCAAGTGCAGAGGACAAGGCAAATATAAAACAAGCACTTATACCATATGTAGCAGGATGTGTTGTAGCATTTGGAGCATTTGGAATTTGGAAAATAGTAATTGAAATATTAAATACATTTGAATAGAAAGGGGATTTGGTTATGAAGATACATAAAAAAAAGTTAGTTATAATAATATTATTA
Organism: uncultured Clostridia bacterium; assembly: GCA_944388605.1. Lineage (GTDB taxonomy): Bacteria > Bacillota > Clostridia > TANB77 > CAG-508 > CALXJJ01. Next base: position 17,902 of record CALXJJ010000012.1, on the reverse strand, counting down.
ATTGTGACAATTATTACAGTGATAATAATACCTACATATTCAAATGCTGATATAAAAATAAATCCGAGTGATTATGATCCTACTGTGCATTCAGATGATGGAACAGAACTAGCCAAAAAAGCTAATATTATAATTGGAGCAGTACAAACAGTAGGTTCTATAATTGCAGTAATTTCTCTTTTAGTAATTGGTATAAGATATATGCTATCTAGTATAGAAGAAAAAGCAAATTTCAAAGAACAAATGGTACCATATGTAGTAGGATGTATATTATTAATTGGAATAGTCAATATAGTAGGAATTATATATAATTTAGCTTTTAAATAAACAAAAATAAAAAAATAGTTGAAAAATTGAAAAATATAGGTTATAATAAAAGAAAAAGAACAAAATTTAATATAATAAAGAATGGAGGAAATAAAATGAAGAAAACTGTAAAAATACTTACTGCAATAATGTTATTAATTACAATAACATTTATAGCAACAACTGTATTTGCACAGAGTGGAGGATATATTAATCCTACAGAGTTAACAGGAACACAAGTTACAACAGAGCAAATTCAGAATATTGGTAATACGATCATAGGTATAATACAAGCAGTAGGTTCTATTATAGCAGTAGCAGTATTATTAGTAATTGGTATTAAATACATGATGGGTAGTGCTGAAGAAAAAGCAGAATATAAGAAAACTTTATTACCATATGTTGTTGGTGCAATCATATTATTATTTGCATCAAACATAGTAGCAGCAATATTCAATTTATTTGGAAATGCATAAAAAAAGACCTTTGGGTCTTTTTTTTTATACAATAGTAAAGTCATCCTTTCCTATTGTATAAAAATCGCTACGCTCCAACGACTGCACGCAATTTTACTTGCGTAAAATTGGCTTAGGAACAAATTAAGATTACAAAAATATTACAAATATATTAAATTTTTTGCATTTTTCGATAGAATACTGGCACATTTAATATATATATGATATAATTAAATAAGCAAATTGTATTTAAGATTATACAAATGAAAATAAATAGTTTATACTGCCTAAGAAGGGAATGATATTAATATGGGACCATATTTAATACCTAGAAATACAAAAGGTGAAGGAAGAATATTGTTTATATTTTCTAAAAAAGCTTTAATTTATACTACAGTAGGATTAATAATTGGGTATCTTACTTATAGATTATTTAGTATAATAGGTTTAGGAGTTGTTGGAATAGTACTTTTAGTATTACTTTCCTTAATTGGTTTTGGAATAGGAACTTTTAAAATGCCAAATACTAATGCTTTTGAAATAACTAAAAAAACAGGTGGAGAAAATATAGATGATGTTATTTTAAGGGCAATTAAGTTTAAGTTAAGAAACAAAAATAAAATATATGTATATACAAAGGAGGAAAAGTAATATGGCAGAGCAAGCAAATGAGTTGACGTTGATTTTAGAGTATGTACTAATAGGGATAATTATATTGATTATGGTTATAGCAGTTGTTATAATAGCAATAAAATTGAGAGAAAAAAATGAAAAGAAAGAGAAAAACTTAGGAAAAGAAAAAATATCAACAATCAAAGAAAAGACAAAACCAGGAAATACTTCTCAATACAATAAACAATCAATATTTGATTTTATGGAATTTGATAAAATAGAAGATAATATGATAATACAAAAATCTGGAAAGAGATTTTTGATGGTAGTAGAATGCCAAGGAGTAAATTATGATTTGATGTCAGAGATGGAAAAAACTGCTGTTGAAGAAGGATTTATTCAGTTTTTAAATACATTAAGGCATCCTATACAATTGTATGTACAAACAAGGACAGTAAATTTAGAAAAAAGTATAGCAGGTTATAAAGAAAGATTAGCTGTTGTAGAAGCAGATTTACAAAAGATGGAGCTAAAATATAAACAAAACATAGAAAGTAATTTGTATACTAAGCAAGAACAAGAACAAGCATTTTATGATTTAATAAAACAAAGAAATTTATATGAATATTCAAAAGATATTATTAATAATACAGAACAAATGAATAAAAACAAAAATGTATTAAACAAAAGATATTATGCTATAATTCCATATTATTCTGAAGAAGCACAAAATGACAAATTAGATCAAGAAGAAATTAGAAATTTAGCTTTTTCAGAATTATATACAAGAGCTCAATCTCTTGCAAGAGCATTATCAGCAACAGGAGTAACTTCAAGAATACTAAATTCTAATGAATTGGCAGATTTCTTATATGTAGCATATAATAGGGATGAGGCAGAAACATTTGGAATAGATAAAGCAGTAAGAGCTGGATATGATGAGTTATATACTACTGCTCCAGATGTATTAGATAAAAAGAAAGCTGAGTTAGATAGACAAATAGAAGAGAAAGCAATAGAAGAAGCAAATAATAGAATTATAGTAGCAAGTAAAAAAGAATTAGAAATAAAAGCTATGATAGAAGACATGGATGATATAATTTTTACAAGAGTAAAAGAAATATTAGAAGATAATAAAGAATATATAGGAAAAACTACTACAGAGATAGCTTTAGAAGATATGGAAAAAGAAGAAAAAAATAAAAAGGAAGGAGAAACTAAAGATGTGGAAACAAAGAAAAAAACAAAAAGAACTAGAAAGACAAAAGCAGTATAGTACTACAGTAAGAGAAATACCAATGCTAAAAAGGCAAACGATAAAAGAACTTATTGCACCATCAGGAATTGATGTATCAAATATAGATCATATAGAGATTATTTCAAACATGAAAAGATATGCAAGAACATTTTTCGTTTCTACACTTCCAAGAATGGCAACATTTCCAGAATTGTTTAGAGATATGTACATGTTTGGAGATACAAATACTTCAATATATATAAGTCCAGTATCAGAAGCAAAATCTCAGAGTGAATTAAATAGAGTTATTAACGAGTTAGAAACAGAAAGAATTGTAGCAGCTGATAGAGGAAATATAAATAGACAAAGTACTATTACACAAAAAAGATATGAAACAGAGCAATTAAGAGATGAAATAGCAGCAGGATTTAATAAATTATATGAAGCATCTGTAATAACAACATTATTTGCATATAGTTTAGAAGAATTAGATAGATTAACAAGATTGCTTTCAACAGAAATGTCAAAATCTTTAGTAGGAATAAAAACAGCATGGGCAATGCAAGAAGAGGGATTTAAGTCAAATTTACCTTTAATGGAAAATAAAATAGGAAAAACACATATGTTTGATAGAAGAAGCATGGGAACAGTATTTCCTTTTATAACTTCAGAAGTTGGACACGAGACAGGAGTTCCAATTGGATTTAATAAACAAACAGGACTTCCAATATTATTTGATAATTTCCATTCATCATTAACAAACTATAATATGGTTATATTTGCTAAATCTGGTGCTGGAAAATCAGTGACGATGAAAACATTAATTTCAAGATCTTATACATTAATGGGAATAGAAAGCTTAGCACTAGATGCTGAAGGTGAATATTCTATAGTTGCAGAAAGTTTAGGAGGAGTTAATGTTGTATTAAGTCCAAACTCTAGAACAATTATAAATTTATTCGACTTGGAAGTTGAAGTAGTAAAAGATGAAATTACAGGAAGAGAAAGAAGTGTAATAAATGTAGAAAACAAAGTAGAAGATGTTACACAAGCATTGCTTACTATGGCAAGAGGAAGTACAAGAAGTACAGAAGTAAATGAATTAACTAAACAAATAATTGCTGAAACAGTTTATGAAGAATATCAAGCAAAGGGGATAACTAGTAATCCAGCAAGTATTTATGAAAGTAAAGATAATATAAAAGATATAAGTTTATTAGGTAGACAGAAAAAAACAATGCCAACAATTGGATCTTGGTATAAAAGATTACAAGAAAAGGCAAAAGAAAATGACAATCCAGATTATAAATTTCATTACAGTTATTTATTAAAAGTAATGAAACAATATATAAGAGAATTTGATGGTCAAATGGCATATTTTGATGGACAATCAACATTTGAGCTATTAGATGGAGTACCATTTATAAATCTAGATATTTCACAACTAGAAGAAAGATTTGCAAGACCTCTTGCACAACAAATATTATTATCATGGATTTGGGAAAAATATGTAAAGAAAAATAGTGAGGATAAAGCAAAAGCAAAAAAGAAAAGAGTATTAGTTGACGAGGCTTGGATGCTATTACCATATCCAGAAGCGGTTGATTTTCTAAATACAATGGCAAGACGTGCAAGAAAGAGAAATGTTTCACTTGCTATTATATCTCAAAGATTTCAAGATTTTTATGAAAAGCCAGAAGTACAAGCAGTACTTACATCATCAGATACAAAATTGTTTTTAGCGCAAGATAAATCAGAAATAGAATATTTAAAAGAAGTATTTAAACTAAGTGATGGAGAAGCAAACTTCTTAATTACATGTTTTAAAGGTGAAGGAATACTAAAAGTAGGTCAAGATACTGCAATATTACAAATACAACCTACAGAAAAGGAATTTGAATTTGTGGAGACCAATCTAAATAATATGGTTAAGCAAAGAAAAAAACAAGAAATGTAAGGAGGGAAAACATAAATGAATTTTATAAAAAGGCATACTAAAATGACACAAAAGATATTTATGGCATTAATAACTGTAATGTTATTATTCAATTTTGTTTTCCCAACAGCAGTGCATGCAGCAAATTTTTTAGAATGGATAGGACAAGGGTTATTGCAAATGTTATTAAATGCAGCAATGGCATTTGTTAGATTTATAGCAGACTCTTTTGAAGGAGTTTTCCAATATTATTTTATACGGTGGGACTAATAAATTTCGAGTCATGTATGGAAAAGATGATGAATCACTTGCTTCAATAGAACAAAATTTAGGGGAAATACTTACAACAGATGGAAAAACTCAAGATAATACGGTTTCAGATTTAAAAGCAGATGACTTTGGTAGTATATTAGTTACAGTTTTTTCTGGAGGAACATCTGATTATGATATACCTGTAATTTTCTTTACACCAGAAAACATTTTTAGAAATAGAATTGCAGCCTTTGATATTAATTTCATAGATCCGCCTGAACAAGGATCAAATACACAAGAAACTATATCAAGCAGATTGCATAATGTAATTTCATCTTGGTATCAAGCTTTAAGAATGCTCGCATTAGTAGGAATGTTATCAGTATTAGTATATGTAGGTATTAGAATGATAATATCAAGTAGTGCATCTGATAAAGCAAAGTATAAAAATATGATAATAGATTGGCTTGTAGCAGTATGTTTGTTATTCTTTTTACATTATATAATGCTCTTTACTATTAGACTTACAGAAGCAATAACATCAATGATAGGTACAGTTGGTGGAGGAGATATATTTTTAGAGGTAGATGATGGTACAACTATAAAAACAAATTTGATGGGACAAGTTAGATTTATGGCAGAAAGTAAAGACTTGTGGATACAAATACCATATACAATATTATATGTAATGCTTGTAGCATTTACCATCATTTTTGCTTTTAAGTACTTAATGAGGGTTATTAATATGGCATTTCTTACGATTATAGCTCCATTAATAGTATTAACATATCCAATAGATAAAATAAGTGACGGAAAAGCTCAGGGATTTACTATTTGGCTAAGAGAATACATGTTTAATGCATTATTACAGCCAATACATTTAATGATATATATTGTATTGCTTGGAACAGCAATAGTCCTTGTAAAAGATAATCCAATTTATCCAATTATAGCTTTAGCTTTTATAGCACAAGCAGAAAAATTGTTTAGAAAAATGTTTAATTTTGATAAAGCTAGTGGAGGAACATTACCAAGTGCAGGATTTTTAGCAGCAACTATAGGAACAAAAGGATTAACTCAATTAGCAAATAGAGGACGTGGTGGTAAATCAAGTAATAATAATGTAAAAACAGATAATTCAAATAAGCAATTGGGTGTTACAAAAACAAGAAAAGGTGATGATTCAGCTTTTGCTATAGACAGAGGAAACCCAGTAATGGCTTCAGAAAATAGTAATAATGGAGGCAATAATAATAGATCTAATAATATGCAAGTAGAGGGAAATCATAATGATCCTAATAATGTTTATGGAAATGAAAGATTATATGAAGATGGAAGTAACTACAATAATGCAACATATAAACTAAATGATGCAGATTGGCAAGATGGTCAAGAAATAAATAACCAAAATCAACCTACAACAGAAGGTGTTCTAAATAGTGATGAAGCACAAAGATTGGCAATGGAACAGAATGATAGTGCATTATATGGAAATTATGGAATGGATAATTTTAATCCTAATACTGTATTAAATGGAGATGGAGATATAGAAGGTCCAATAGATAACAATATACAAATCGACAATGATAATTCTGATAATATGCCAATAAATAGCCGACAACCACAAATACAAGTTCCAACAGCACGTATACAACCACAAGAACAAAATAATGATGAACAAACTGAAAAAGATAAAGCAATGAAAAGAAAATATATGGTAAAAAAAGGACTTATGGGAGCAGCAAAAGTAGCTGGAGTTTTTGGAAAAACAGCATTAAAAGCAGGAGGAATTATAGCAGGTGCAACAACTGGATTAGCTATAGGAGCTGTAACAGGAGACTATAGTAATATAGTAAAAGGTGCTGCGGCTGGTGCAGGAGCAGGCGGATATTTGGGACATGTGGCATCAAAGAAAATAGGAGGAGCAACAGGAAGAATTAAATCAAAAGCAAGTGAATTATCATATAAACACGATCAAAAGAAACTTGGATATAAAGGTGCAATGCAAAAAAGAGATGATGAACAATATTATGCTCAAAAACGTGCATTTATGAAAAACAAAGAAGAGATTGCAAAAGCAAAAGAAATTGCAGCTAAAATGGGCAAAGAAGATTATAAACAAATACTTTCAGATAGTTATGAATTAAGAGCTGGCGGAATAAAAGATGATAAAACAATTGAAGCAGCATTAAAGGTTAAAGATGAAGGAAAGCTTGGAATTAGTGAAACAGTAAAAATTGCTAAAGATACTGGTAAATATAGAGAAGATATGCTATATGGCGCTGCAGGTGATGTAGTACGTGAGCAATTAACAGAAAGATTTTTGAAAAAGTCTAATAATCAATTAACAAGACAACAGGCAGAGGCAAATGCAAGAGAATATATAGATTATATGAGGGAAATGCATCGTGAAAAACAATAAAATAGTAGACTAGAAACAACCTGATAAGTGATAGTGATATTATTTATCAGGTTATTTCAAAATAGAAAGGAGGAGTATATGCAAGATAATAATAATGGTATGGATGAACTACAAGAACAAAGAGAAGAAAAAGGACAAATGGAAGAAGAACTAAAAAAACAAAGTAAGGAAGTTGCAAAAAAAGGAGCAAAAGAACTTTTAAAAACAGTAAGGAGAGGACTTTTTTTAGCAGGAAAAGCAATATTAGCTTTAATAGGTCCATACCTTGGAATAATAATTGGAGTAATAATTGCAATAATATTAATAATAGGGTTATTAGTCTCATTATTTGGTGGAATGGAAGAAGAAATGTATGTAGAAGGTGCTGCAGAATTTTGGTTTCCAATTGCAAAAGAGAATATATTAGATCAATATTTTGTTGATGGGAATAAAGAATCAGGTGAATTAATACCATATACAAACTCTATAACATCACCTACAGATAAGGAACTGACTGTAATTAGTTCACCAATGGGACCAAGAGATAGACAATCATCAGATTCTTTTACTATAACATGGGATGAATATCAAACTGCAAGTGCAGAGTTTCTAACTGAACATAACCATTTTTGTAGACCAAATTCAACAGTACAAGCAGATCAACATGCTGGAATTGATATAGGAGCTTCAAAATTAGTTAATGGAGCTTCAACAGAGATTATAGCAAGCCAAAATGGAGAAGTTACATTAGCTACAATGGATAATGGAAATGGTTATGGGAATTATATAGAAATAACATCAGATAGCAGTTATGAACAAAAAAGTGTAACTAGATATGCACATTTAAGCGAATTAAAAGTACAAGAAGGAGATATTGTAAAACAAGGACAAGTTATAGGAATAATAGGCGGTTCTGGGGGATATGATGTACACTTGCATTTTGAAATATTACAAGAAGGTATACCAATAGATCCACGAACAAAAATAGATTTCACTGATCCATGGAAAGTAGCAAAATACATTGCAGGGGATGATATATTAATTGAATATATAAAAGCATGGGAAGGACATGAAGGGCTTAGTGATGATGGTACAAAATATAAAATAGGTTTGGTATTAGGTAATAGGACTGTAGGATATGGTATAGATTTAGAAACTAGCGGATATGAGCCACAGTTTATAGCAGCAGGGTATGATACATCTGTTGGTGCATATGTTGATGTGGAATTTGTTGATAATATTATGAGAGATGAAATATATACAAAAAGAGAAAGTGTAGAGAAAGTTGTAAATAGTTGTAATCCACCATTAACTAAACAGCAAATAGATAGTTTGACAGCGATAACATATCAATATGGTAATATTGGTAATTTCACAGAAATATATAAACAATATGGAAATACAGATGGACTAAAGCAAAACCTTGTTGTAAATGGATATCATCCATTTATAAAAGGTCCAGAAAGTAATGGTAGAGCAAATGCAAACTGGACATTATTTCACGAAGGAATATATCTAGATTCTTCTGGAAAAGAAATAATAGTTAGTGAAGGAAATTCTGAGATTACAGGAGCAGATAAATCAAAAGTAGATAAAATGTTACAAGAAGCAGCTAGAATAGCAAATGATAATTCATATTATTATAAATGGGGAGGTAACGGACCAAAAGGATATGATTGCTCTGGATTTACAAAATATTTATATGGTGAATATTTAGATATAGCTTTACCAAGAACATCAGGAGAACAAAAAGAGTATATGGCAAAATATGAAATTTCTTTAGATGATGTACAGCCAGGAGATTTATTATGGCGTGATGGTCATGTTGGAATATACTATGGGCAAGGACAAACCGTTGAAGCACTAAATTCAAAGGTTGGAATCGTATTTCAAAAATATTCTTCAAATAATTGGCAGAAAGCATTTTCAGTTGCAAATTGCTTAAAAGATAATTAAATACTTTGTAAGAAAGGAAAGATAAAATAGTATGAAGATTTTAAAATATATAATAATTATTCTTTGCATTATATTAGTAATTGTATTAATCTCATTAGCTGTACTTAAAGGACAAAGTGAACAATATAATGAATCTGTTAGATATAATGAAATATATACTAATTCAGGGCAAGAAAATTTAGTGGATCCTCCAATAGAAATAAATTATAATATCGGGTTACTAGAAGATAGAAATATGTTTTTTTCTGTAGAAAATAATATAAAGAAATATCTAAAAGCAGTAGTAGAAAAAAAACAAGAAGATATATATAATTTTTTAGATGAAGAATATATAAATAAATTTGGTATAACACAAGAAAATGTGTTACAGAATGTAGAAAATTATTCTGTACCATTGGAATTTAAAGCAAGAAAAATTTATCAAATGGAAAATGGAAATTCACAGATAACTTCGTACTATGTTGAAGGATATATAGAACAGCAAGTTAATGGAGTAATTGGACAAGAAGAAGAATATTTTACAACTTTAAATTATGATAGCTTTAATAGAACATTTAGTATAATGCCTTTTAAATATATGTTTGGAAATACAGTAAATCATCAAAAAAGTAATAATAAAGTAGATATAACAATAGAAGAATATACTTGTTATATGGATAGAGTAGAAGTAAAAATGAAAATTAAAAATAATTCTACAGTTGTAATAAATGCTTCACAAAATGCAAAATTATATTATTATGAAGGAAAAGAAACTACTAATATTATAGAAAAAGAAAATGAACAAATAATGCCAAACGAAGAAAAAGAAGTGGTAATCACTTTTGATAATGAAGTGCAAACTCCAAAAAGTATTAATGTTTTAGAAACTAATATACCAATAATAGAAGATCAAAAAGAAAAAATTTAAAAGAGGTGTGATAGCAATGAAAAAGTTGAAAATTGCCATTATTTTTCTAATAATTTTGTTGATACTAGTAATTGGAATTTTAATATATTTAAACAGTAGTGATATTTATAAAAATGATTTAATTGTAAGCCCTGTAGAAGAAAATGATGAATTTACATCAGAGGAAAAATTTGATGCAGTAAGTCAAAGTTTGACAAAACAAATACAATATAAAAATATAAATAGTTTTCATTTAACTAATGTAACAGATGAGCAAATGGCAAAAAAATACTATTCTGATTATAAATATAATATGATGTATAATCCAATGTTAGCATATGAATTATTAGATTCAGAATATAGAGAAAAAAAATTTGGAACATACGAAAATTTTTTACAATATGTAAATGATATGTCAGGTTATATAATGGGAGAATCATTTAGTAATTATAAAATAGAAAAGAGTGATGGTTCAACAATATATACTTGTGAAGGAAATAATAATAGAAAATATTATTATAGAGAAACAAGTGTAATGCAATATACAGTTATACTAGATGATTATACAATAATAACAGATGAGCAAAAAGAAACATATAATAATTGGTCAAATGAACAAAAAGTAATGTATAATATATCAAAATTTGTAACTATGATTGAACAAAAAGATTATAGACAAGCATATATGTTGTTAGATGAGAATTTTAGAAATACTAGATTTCCTACAATGGAAAGTTTTAGAGACTATATAAAAGACAAATTTTATGATATAAATACTATACTTAGTGCCCAATCAGGAGAAATTGAAAATGGATATACTAAATATACAATTCAAATAGTAGAAACAAATTCAGAAACTGGGTTATATGAACAAGAAACAATTACAAAGGATATATACATTAAACTAGATGAAGAAATGGAATTTTCGTTAATGTTTGACGAATTATAATTAACATTGTTGCAATAGCAATAATACTTGAAAGGATGATTTAACAATGAAGAATAAGGCAAATAATAAATTAAAATTAGTAGAAAATAATCAAGAAGAAAAAGAACAAGAATTGCAAAAAGAGTTAAAAGTAATATATGGTGAAAATCTTGAAGATATTATTGTGATTGATGATATGATTATGCCACAAATAAAGCAGGGAAACTTTAACATGGAAGTAAACAACATTACAATTGCAAAAATTAAAACAGAAAAAGGGGTATTATATAAACTATATAATCTTGATGGTATGTGTATTGCAACAATGGATGACCAAGGAAACTTTGAATATAATATGCAATATTTAATGGAATTAAGAGAAGAAATGCCATTATACTTTGGTAAAATGGGATTAAGTATAAAACAAACAAAAACAATAGCACCTCAAATAGTTGAAAAAATAGAAGCTAAAAAAATTGATGAAGATGAAATATCTAAACAAAGTAACAATGAAAATGAAATTAAGGAAACTATAGGAGAAGAAATAAAATCTTATGTAGAAATAGATACAGATACAAGAATAACAAAAAATGATACAATTGGAACATTATTACCCAATGGAAGCAAATTTGAAAAAATTGCTGTTGTTGCAGATAAAAATAATAGATTTAGATTTATAGGGATAAACAGTGTTAACGGCAGAAAAAAAGCTGTAGAACTAGAAAATGAGTTGAAACAAACAGAAGGATTAAATCCATCAAAAACGATTGCTTCTTTTGATAGAAAAGGAGAGAAAGTAGAAGAAACTCAAGTGTCTAGTATGTATAGAATTAATGATGTATCGAGAAAAAATGAAGGTTTTACTATAGATATTGATCAATTTGGAGACATAAAAGTAAATTATTATAGAAGAACAGCAGAAAATGAATATATGCAAATTCCAGTAGAAACTCAAACACAAAGATGTACTACAAAAGAAGTAAGAGAAACAATGGATGTAAAAAATAATGTGGATTTAAGTGATGAATACGACAAATATAATAGAAATAAAAAATTAGGAATAGAAGAACAAGGAATGAAGGATATTTCAGATAATATAAGTAATGATGAACTATATTTAGAAAATGGAGAAGTAACTACATTTGAAAAAGAAGCAAGAAAAGATAAAATAAGTGTTAATGAATTTAAGAAAATTTTTGAAGAAGCGGAAGGACGAACGACAAAAGAAAAATTAGAAAATACTCACCAAGAGATAGAAAATCAATTTAGAAATCCAAGAAATAGAAGATAATAATCATAAATTTCAAAATAGTTTATATTATATAAAGAGGTGACTATTTTGAAATTTTTTTATAGAATTATTGCAATCTTTTTAATACTAATATGTATACAATACAGTGTATTTGCTGATGATATAGAAGAAAATGAGGTAGTAAATATAGAAAAAATAATAGAAACCTCATCAAATATATATAACTCAGAGCTAAAATTAAATTCCAGAGTAGGGGTCGTTTATGATAGAAAGTCAAAAAGAATTATATACAATAAAAACGGAGATGATAGAAAAGCCATGGCTTCTACAACAAAAATAATGACTTTACTAGTAGCAATAGAACATAGTAATTTAAATGAAGTTGTAACTGTGTCTAAAAAAGCAGCAGGAACTGGAGGAAGTAGATTAAAAATAAATGCAGGAGACAAAATAAAAATGCAAGACTTATTATATGGATTAATGCTACGTTCAGGTAATGATGCTGCAGTTGCAATTGCAGAACATATTGGTGGCAATGTAGAAAAATTTGTAGAACTCATGAATGAAAAAGCTAAAGAGTTAGGATTAAAAGATACTCATTTTGTAACACCACATGGATTAGATAATAGTGACCACTACACAACAGGATGTGAACTTGCTAAACTAGCGGATATTGCATTAGAAAATGAAGTATTTAGAAAAATAGTAGGAACTAAAACATGTAATATACAGATAAATGGAAATATAAGAGCAATAGCAAATACTAATGAATTACTAGGAAATTATCAAGGAGTATATGGAGTGAAGACTGGATTTACAGGAAATGCAGGAAGATGCTTAGTAACAGCAGTAAAAAATGATAAATTGGATTTAATAGTAGTTGTATTAGGAGCAGATACTAAAAATGATAGAACAAAAGATAGTGTTAAGTTAATAAATTATGTGCAGAATAACTATTATGAATTAGAGTTAGAAAATATTATAATTAAAAAATTTAATGAGTGGAATAATATTAATAATAATAGAATATATATAAATAAAGCAGTGAAAAAAGAGATAGAATTAGAACTATCAAAAATAGAAAATACTATTATACCAATTAAAAATGGAGAGGATCAGAAGCTTGAAATTGCAATAAATGCAGTATATCAATATGAAGCTCCAATTGAAGCTGGTACAAAAATAGGCAATGTTATGGTTAAATATGATAATGAAATAATAGAATATATAGATATAATATTAAAAGAGAGTATAGAAAAAAAGGGATTAAAAGAATATTTTACACAGTTATTGGAAAATATGTGGAAACTGTATTGACATTTTACTACTAATTTGTTATTATAATAATGTTCAAATAAGAGAATTGTGAAAGCAAAAAGATTCCAAAATACCTATTTAAAATATTTGTTACAATAATAGGTAGGATTCTTTAATAGTGCGGGAATAGCTCAGTTGATAGAGCGCTGCCTTGCCAAGGCAGAGGTCGCGGGTTTGAGCCCCGTTTCCCGCTCCAATTATTTTATATAAGGCGACGTAGCCAAGCGGTAAGGCACGAGTCTGCAAAACTCTGATTCATCGGTTCGATTCCGATCGTCGCCTCCAAAAGAAAATCGAGAAAATGTTGGAATATCAATATTTTCTCGATTTTTTATCGAATAGGAAAAATCGAGTTTTTCCTATTCAATAAAAAACAGCATTGCACAGAAAAATTGCTATGCAATTTTTCGCGTCGACAAATCTTTACGCTTCTTCAAGAACTTAAATATATATAGTTAAGCTAGAAAAGTAGAGAAATTTTAAAAGATGCTACATTGATACAATAGAAAGACTAGAAAGGAGTATATAATATAAATATATACGGAATTAAGAAAAAGCAATATTAATTTACATAAACAGTTGAAAAAACAGTAAAAATGTAATATAATTGTAATATGGGGTAATATTTTGATAAAAGTATTAGTTCCGTATATAATTATTGGTATATGTTTAAATAATACACATTAAAGCATATTGACTAATTATATAATTATAGTAGAATAATATAAATAATAGAGTAAAAAGGTGGTATATATGAAGATTAAAAAATTTTTAATTACTTTATTTACAAGCATATTAATAATTGGAATATTATGTGGATTGAATGGTAAATCATATTCAGCAACAGGAAATTTAGAGCTATCCATAGAAATGCTAAGAAAATCTGGATATGGTTATAAAGCTTTTGAAAAGAATATCTGGAAAATTGTTTCAGAAGATGATAAATATAAATATGATTCAACAATATATTGCTTGAAGGCAGGTCCTGGATTTGGTTCTTCAGATATGGGAACAGCAGTAAGTGGAATAAGTTCAGTTGTATATACTCAATATTTTGATATGAAAAGGAAGGACGAAATACCATCAGAATACTTAGAAGTATTACCAGACAATGAATCAGATTATAATGCTGTATTATGGATATTAGATCATGCATATATTGCACCTAAAACAAATGCATCTAGTGATGAAAAAAATTATGCACAAGCATTTAGAAATGATTTATTAACATCTGCTGGAATTTCTTTATCAAGTCCAATTTCAGATGATGAAATAGATGCAGTACAACAAGCTGCAATATGGTATTTTACAAACAGCGATTCAGATATATATCATCAAAGAAATATAAGTATGTGGGCAAATAGGCAAGCTAATAGTGATGCAGACTATACTTCACTAGAAAATGTATTTGGAAGAGATATGGGTGCAGATAAAGAAGAGGCAATAAGTTATTTATATGATTATCTTATAACAGAAGCAGAAAAAGCAGGAAGAGATTATGATTCTACATCTGGAAACTCACCTATTTCACTTGTAAAAAATCAAGCAAAAATAGTTGTGGAAGATGGAAAGTTAATTTCAGGTCCTTATATGATTAAACAAGAAAATAATGATTTATGTGCATTAGCAACATCTGTAACAGACAAAGAAGGTAATCAAATCAGTGATTCAAGTATATTAATAGAACAAGATGGTAATAAAGTTCCAACATCTACGCCTTTAAATAGGTTATTAAATCAAGAATTTTATATAAGTGTACCACAATCATCAACATCAAGCATAAAATTAGAGATAAGAGTACAATACTTCAATACAAGTGCTACATTTTGGTCAGTAGCTAATCCAGATTCTAGAAGAGATCAGCCAGTTGTAATAATAGATAGGATAATGGATGAATATTCTGACTCTGATGTAAAAGAATATACAGAAAAAAATTTTGATTTAGCACTAAGAAAATATATTTATTCAATAGATGGTGTAAAACCAACTGTTGATAGAGAACCACAAGTTAATACAGATAATTTAAAACAAGGGAAAACAACAGCAGAAAAAGTTCATACAAAAGATCCTTTAATAGTTAGAACAGGTAGTAAAGTAATATATAGAATTTCAATATATAATGAAGGAAATGTAGATGGATACGCAACAGAGATTACAGATTATTTGCCAGAAGGATTGAAATTAGCAGAAAATAGTCAAATAAATAATGATAATGGTTGGGTATCATCAGCTGATGGAAAAACAGTAACAACTACAAAGTTAAAAGATACATTAATATCTAAATATGATGGAGGAGATACTTTATCAAAAATAGAATTAGAAATAGAGTGTGAAGTTACAGCTGTATCGAAAATAGATAGTCAAACTTTGAAAAATGTAGCAGAAATTACAAAACAAAAAGATATAGATGATAATGAAACTGATATAGATTCGATACCAGGAAACTTAACAGAAGAAGAAAAGAGTGAATATAATCCGGGGGAATCAGAAAAAGGTTGGGGGTATGAAGATGATGATGATTATGAAGATTTAATATTACCAGGTCAATCTTTAGATTTAGCATTAAGAAAGTTTATAATTCAAATTGCTGATACAGAATTAAAAACAGGAAATAGATATGATAGAGAACCAAATATAGATTTAACAGAGTTAAAAAATGGAACTAAAACAACAGCAGAATATCGTCATACAAAAGAATCTATAAGTGTATCAATAGGTGATGAAGTTATATACATGATTAGAGTATATAATGAAGGAAAGTTAGATGGATATGCAAGTGAAATAACAGATTATTTACCACCTGAATTAGAGTTTATTGAAAATGATTCTTTAAATAAATCATATGGATGGGTTTTACAAAGTGATGGAAGAACGATAAAAACAACAGCACTAGCAAAAAACGGAATATTAGATCTCGAAAGAAATACAGAAGGAGCAATGTTACATGCTTTTGATGGAAATACATTAGATTATAAAGAATTAAAAGTAAAGTGTAGAGTAAAAGGATCTGTAATTATTTCAGGTCAAGAACAGTCAGTTCGTACAGGTAAAAACATAACTAATATAGCTGAGATTACTCAATATCAAGACTCAGAAGGAAATATAGTAAATCCAGATATAGATTCATCATCAAATAATGTAATATTACCATCAGATGAGATATTGCCAGATTATAAAGGAAATACAGGAAACAAAGAAGATTTAACAGATGAAAATTATCATTATAAAGGACAAGAAGATGACGATGATTTTGAAAAAATATATATTAAACCAATAGATTTGTCATTAAGAAAATTTATTACAGGAGTGGGAGATAGGCAAATTACAGATAGAGAACCACAAGTAGATATTACACCATTAATAAACAAAACAGGAACTACTGCTATATATAATCATACAAAAGAACCTATAGGAGTAAAAGTAGGGGATATAGTTACATATACAATACGTGTTTATAATGAAGGCGATCAAGATGTTTATGCAGGTGAGATAATAGATCATTTACCACCAGAATTAGAATTTATAGTAGATGACGAAATAAATATAGAAAATGGTTGGCAATTAGTGAAAGATAATGGAGAAATTGCAAGTGGAAGAACAATAAAAACAACGGCATTATCAAAAGGTGGAATATTAGACATTAACGATAACCTAACAAGGAGATTAAATGGAGCTTTATTAAGAGCTTTTAATGGAGAATCATTAGATTATATTGATTTACAAGTAAGATGTAGAGTTAAATTAACTATAAATAATAATCCTATTGAACAAGGTAAAAAATTAACTAATATAGCAGAAATATCAAAATATCAAACATCTGAAGGAACAGAATTTACTCAAGATGTAGACTCTACAATAAATAATGTTCAATTACCAAAAGATGAGAATTTACCAAATTATAAAGATAGTGAAATTTCTAGTGGAGATAGATATATTCCTGGACAAGAAGATGATGATGATTTTGAAAAAGTAGTTATAGAATCTTTTGATTTAGCATTAAGAAAATTTATAACAGAAGTTAATGGGGTAAAACCAGATGTGGATAGGACACCAATATTTACAACAAATATAGATGAGAATGGAAACTATATATATGAACATACAAAAGAGCCAATATTAGTACAAACAACAGATGTAGTAACATATACAATAAGAGTATATAATGAAGGAACACGTGCAGGATATGCAAGTGAAATAACAGATGACATACCAGAAGGATTAGAGTTTTTACCAGAGAATGAAACAAATCAAGAATATAGATGGGTTATGATAAATAAAGAAGGAAATATAACAGAAAATGCACAAGAAGCAGTAGAAATAAGAACAGATTATTTATCAAAAGAGCAAGGAGAGATAAGAGAACC
>CALXJJ010000011.1 GCA_944388605.1 uncultured Clostridia bacterium | reverse complement strand
GTACACAAAGTACACCTCCGGTTTTCTCGCTCGCTTGCCTAGCCAAAATCTCAATTCTTTGTCTAAGAAAAACGTAGAAACAAATAAGGCAAAATTAAACTTTGTTTTAGTAAAGGAGAATAACTTTACTAAGATAAAAAATAATAAAAGAAAAGGAGAAATTAAAATGGATTATACAAATATAAAAGAAAAAATGAATAAAACTATAAGTGTATTTAGCGAAAATTTAGCAGAAGTTAGAGCAGGAAGGGCAAATCCTGCAATATTAAATAAAATAAAAGTCGATTATTATGGTGTACAAACACCAATAAATCAAGTGGCAGGAATTTCTGTTCCAGAAGCAAGATTAATTGTTATACAACCATGGGATGTTAGTATTTTAAAAGAAATAGAAAAAGAAATCTTGAAATCTGATATTGGAATAAATCCAAACAATGATGGGAAAGTTATAAGATTAAATTTCCCAGAATTGAATGAAGAGAGAAGAAAACAAATAGTTAAGGATATAAGAAAAACAGCAGAAGAAGCAAAAATTGCAATTAGGAGTATACGTAGGGACGGAATGGAAGAAGCAAAAAAATTGCAAAAAGATGGAGAAATGACAGAAGATGAATTGAAGGTAACTGAAGAGGAAATTCAAAAATTAACAGATACAATGGTTAGCCAAATAGATAGTTTATTAGAAGATAAAGAAAAAGAAATAATGACTGTGTAATTAGCTAAAAAGGGGAATTAATTGGAAATGGAATTTAAAGAATGTTTAGATAAATATGCTAATATTGTTAATAAGGAATTGTTAAAATATACTACATTAGAAGAAGTACCAGAAAAAGATTTAGATAAAGCAGTTAGTTATGCACTTATTTCTAATGCAAAAAGATTAAGACCTATATTGATTCTTGCAACATATAATTTATTTAGAGAAGATAATGAAAAATGTTTTCCATATATGGTAGCAATAGAAATGATTCATAATTTTTCTCTTATACATGATGATTTACCAGGTATAGATAATGATGATTTTAGACATGGAAAACCAACACTCCATAAAATTTATAATGAATCTACTGCTATTTTAACAGGTGATAGATTGCTTAATTATGCATATATAGTATTAATAAATAATTTAGCTATAGATGATAGGGATAGAGATATAAAAATAAGAGCTATAAAGGAATTAACAAATGCAACAGATAGAATGATTATAGGGGAATATATTGATACTGAATATGAAGGAAAACCAATATCTAATGATTATTTAGAATATATGCATAGAAATAAAACAGGTGCTTTATTAAAAGCTGCTGTTAGAATAGGAGCAATATTGGCAGAATGTCCAGAAGAAGATTTAGGGAGATTAACAAGATATGCAGAAAGTATAGGATTAGCTTTTCAGATAAAGGACGATATCTTAAGTGAAATTGGTACAGAAGAAGAATTGGGTAAGCCAGTGGGAAATGATAGAGAAAAGGGAAAATGTACATATGTAACAAAATATGGATTAGACAATGCAAAAAATATGTTACATGAAGAAATAAAGAAAGCAATATCAGAGATTAATATATTTGGAGATAAAGCTATGTTTTTAATAGAATTAGCACACTATATAGAAAATAGAAAAAAATAGTGTAATAAATGATTATTAGAACTAAATTAGCTAGAATGGAGGTAAAAATGGAAAGTAATCCTAAACATATTGCCATTATTATGGATGGAAACAGGAGATGGGCAAAAAATAATGGGCTACCAACTAATTTAGGACATAAAGAAGGTGCAAAAACATTAGAAAAAATAGTTAGATATGCTAATAAAATAGGAATAAAATATTTAACTGTATATGCATTTTCAACAGAAAATTGGAAAAGAACACAAGAAGAAGTAGGAGCATTAATGTTGTTATTAAAGAATTATTTAGATGATTTTGCTAAAAAAGCTGATACAGAAAATATACGTATAAAGATATTGGGAGATATTAGTAGATTATCTACAAGTTTACAAAATAGTATAAATAGTGCAATTGAGAGAACTAAGAATAATACTGGTACAACTTTTAATATTGCTTTTAATTATGGCGGAAGAGCAGAAATAGTCAAAGCAATGAAAGAAATAGCTAAAGAAGTAAAAGATGAAAAATTAAAAGTTCAAGATATTAATGAATCTACTATAGAAAAATATTTATATACTAGTGGAATGCCTGATCCAGATCTTTTAATAAGAACTAGCGGTGAACAAAGAACAAGTAATTTTTTACCATGGCAGTTAGCATATTCAGAATTCTTATTTTTAGAAAAATATTGGCCAGATTTTACAGAAGATGATTTGGAACAAGCATTAAATAGTTATAAAAAACGTGTAAGAAAATTTGGAGCAAATTGATAAATTGGAAAGGATCTAGTATGAATATAAAAAGAGTATTAACAACAATTATAGGGTTACCTTTGGTAATAATAATTATTACTTTTGGAAACAAATATTTAATAGATACTTTAATTGCAATAGTGGCTATTATGACAATACATGAATATTTTAAAGCATTAAAGCCAAAAATAAAGCCAGTAGAATGGATGGGCTATTTAGCAGGTGCTTTAATAGCATTTATACATGTGATAAAACCAGAAATGGCATTAAAAGTTATTGGGTTATTAATACCAACATGTATGACAGTTTTGTTTTTGAAAGTAATTACAAGTGAAATGAAGACAAATATAGTAGATATAGCAGTAACATTCTTTGGAATATTTTATATTGTTATATTTTTAGCTTTTGTTCCAATAATAAGGCAAATGAATAACGGATATTTACTTATTTGGTGTTTATTTATAGCAGCATGGGGAACTGATATATTTGCTTACATATTTGGAAAGACAATAGGTAAGCATAAGTTTAGTAGTATAAGTCCTAATAAGACAATAGAAGGATGTATAGGTGGTTGTGTTGGATCTGTTTTATTAATGCTTATATATGTATTTTTATGTAATACATTTTTATATACAAATTTTGATTATATTATAGTTATATTTGTAGCTGTATTACTAAGCATAATTGGTCAAATAGGAGATTTTGCAGCATCAAGTATAAAAAGATATGCTGAAATAAAAGATTTTAGCAATTTAATTCCAGGACATGGTCGGAATGTTAGATAGAATTGATAGTGTTATTTTTATTGCACCATTTGCATATTTTTTATTAACACTAATATAGGAGGCTAAAAGTTTGATTAATATATTAATAACAGTTATTAAAATTGTATTTTTACTAGGTTTCTTAATTTTTATTCATGAATGTGGACATTTTTTGATTGCAAGAATTTGTAAAGTAAAAGTAAAAGAATTTGCAATAGGATTTGGACCAACAATTTGGAGAAAACAAGGAAAAGAAACAAAATATGCAATAAGATTAATTCCTCTTGGCGGTTTTGTTAGTATGCTAGGTGAGGAAGAAAGATCTGAAGAAGAAGGAGCATTCAATAAAGCAAGTATACCAAAAAGGATTGCTATCGTTGCAGCAGGAGGATTAGTAAATATATTTTTTGCTATCATAGTATATTTTATATTAGTATCTGCAAAAGGTGGATATATTTCAAATGTAATAGATATAGTACCAGAAGATTCTAGTGCATCAGTTGCTGGTTTGATGGCAGATGATGAGATACTAGAGGTAAATGGATTAAAAATAAATGTTAAAAATGATTTATCTAAAGCCTTAGAAGAATCAAAAGGTGAACCTGTGAATGTGAAAGTTAATAGAAATGGAGAAATAGCAGAAATACTAGTAAAACCACTTGAAGAAAAAGTTAAAAGTACTGGAATATATTTAAGTGCAAGTTCTAATCAAAATCAAACAGAAATAATGGCTACAGATGTCGATTCAGCAGCTGATAAAGCTGGGCTAAAGGCTGGAGATATAATTATATCCATTAATGGTACTAATGTAGAAAATAATAGAGAAAAATTATTAGAATTGATGCAAACTTCAACTGGAAACTTAAATATTAAAATATTAAGACAAAATACAGAAGAAGAAATTAATTTAATTCCAGATGAAGAAAGTGTATATTATTTGGGAATTACTTTAAAAGAAGCTAACAATAATTTCTTCTCAAATATGAAATATGCAGTATATGATACAAGAGATTTTTTGAGTAGTATAATAGAAAATTTAAAAATGCTATTTTCTGGAAAGATTAATATGGATCAAATGATGGGACCAGTAGGAATAGGTTCTATTGTATCACAAACAAATGGATTGTATGAATTTATTTATATACTTGCACTTATATCAATATCTTTGGGGATAACTAATTTATTACCAATACCTGCATTAGATGGTGGAAGGATATTACTATTAATTATAGAAGCAATAAGAAGAAAACCATTAGATGAAAAAGTAGAAATGAATATACAATTATTAGGATTTGCATTTTTAATATGTTTATCAATTTATGTAGCATATAATGATGTTTTAAGAATTTTTTAATACAATAGGAAAGTTATCCTTTCCTATTGTATTAAAGTCGCTACGCTCTAACGGTTGCACACAATTTTACTTGTGTAAAATTGGCGCAGAACAAATTTACGGAAAGCCAACGAGAAAATATTAAATTAGTACAAATTTTAAGGTTTTCCGATTTGTTCTATTGTTCTAAAAATATTAAAAATGAAATTACACAAAAAACCTAAGTAACCATTAAATATAATGTTTTATAAGAAAAAGAATTTATTGATAACACTTGCTGGGGGGCATACAAATGAGTGTTAATGTAAAACAGGATACAAAAATTTTAAAAGAATTATTTAAAGATTTTAATTTTACAAGTTTTAGTTTGAGTAATGGAGTAATTGATAAAGTAAACTTATATAGAAAAAAGTCAGAATTAGAGTTGTTTATAATTTTGAATGATAAAATAAATATAAAAGATGTATTAAATTTTGAAAGTTTTTTAGAAAAACGTTTTTGTGTAAATGTAGCAGTTATTAATATTGAATATACAGAAGATATTGATATAAATATTAATGATGAATGGAATGATTTAGTATCTTATATATCAAGGAGACATCCACTTACAAAAGTGCTATTAAGAAGCAGTAAGATAGATATAGATTCTGATAAAATTCATATTAAATTAAGTTTACAAGGTGAAGAATTAATAGATAAAAAACATATAGAAGACAGTATTTTTAGATTATATAATAAAAAATATAAAGTAATTCTTTCAGAGGAACTAGATGAAGAAAAAATTGCAGAATTTAAAAAATATAATGAAGAAATTGAAAAAAAGGCATATGAAGATTCATTAAAAGAATCAAGTGAAATAGAACATAAAAAAGAGAAAAAACATAAGAATATTACATCAGAAGAAGTAAAACAAGAAAAGATAGTAGAAGAATCAGAAGAAATAACACCTCTTATATTAGGAAGAAATATAAATATAAAAGAAAATTTAGTAAAAGTAAGAGATATTACAGTAGATACTGGAAAATTAGCAATAGATGGAGAAATAATAAATCTAGATCAGAGAGAACTAAAAAGTGGAAAAGTTTTAATAATGTTAGATGTATATGATGGAACAAGTACAATAACCTGTAAAGCTTTTGCTGAAAATGAAAAAGCAAAAAAAATAATTTCAAGGCTAAAAGATGCAAAAGGAGTAAAGATAGGTGGAACTGCACAATTTGACCCATTTTCAAAAGAATTAGGTATAATAGCAAATACAATTATAGAAACATCAGGACTAAAAAGAGAAGTAAGAATAGATAACTCAAGTAGAAAAAGAGTAGAATTGCATATGCATACACAAATGAGTCAGATGGATGGAATGACTTCTGCAAAAGATTTAATAAAAAGAGCTATGAAGTGGGGAATGAAATCAATTGCTATAACAGATCATGGTGTAGTACAAGCTTTCCCAGAGGCACACAAACTATTGGGATTTGATAATAAAGATATGAAAGTAATTTATGGTGTTGAGGCATATTTAGTACCAGATAAATTACCATGTGTTTCATTTCCAAAAGATCAAGATTTAGATACTACATATTGTGTGTTAGACTTAGAAACAACAGGTTTTTCTTTTAGAACAGAAAAAATAACAGAAGTAGGAATAATGAAATACAAAAATGGAGAAGTAATAGACGAATTTGAATGCTTTGTAAATCCTGAAAAGCCTATACCTCAAAGAGTTGTTGAAGTAACACATATTACAGATGAAATGGTAAAAGATGCAGAGACGATAGATAAAGTAATGCCAAAAATAATTGATTTTATAGGAGATAGCATTTTAGTAGCTCATAATGCTGATTTTGATATTGGATTTTTAAAATATAATGCAAAATTGCAAAATCTTTCACTTGAAAACACATATATAGATACTTTAAAATTAGCAAAAGACTTATTCCCAAATTATAAAAAATATAAATTAGGGATTATAGCTGAAAATTTAGGTATTAAAGTAGAGGTAGCACATAGAGCATTAGATGATGTAGATACAACAGTAAAAGTTTTTAAAATTATGATAGATATGCTAAAGGAAAAAGGTATAAAGAAAGTAAAAGAAATAGATTCTATATTAGGAGAAGATACAAATAAAGATGCATATAAAAAATTACCAAGTTATCATGCAATAATATTAGCAAAAGATTATGTTGGTTTAAAGAATTTATATAAATTAGTGTCATTTTCACATTTACATTATTTTTATAAAAAGCCAAGAATATTAAAATCCCTTTATAGAAAATACTCAGAAGGATTAATGTTAGGAAGTGCTTGTGAGGCAGGAGAATTGTATAGAGCAATAATAGCAGGTAAGACAGATGAAGAAATAGAAGAAATAGCAAAAGATTATGACTATTTAGAAATTCAACCAAATGGGAATAATATGTTTTTAGTTAGAGATGGTACTATTGCAGATATTGAAGGATTGCAAGAAATAAATAAAAAAATAGTAAATTTAGGAGAAAAACTTGGTAAATTAGTAGTTGCAACTTGTGATGTTCATTTTATGGATCCACAAGATGAGATTTATAGAAGAATTTTAATGGCAGGACAAGGATATGAAGATTCTGATAATCAAGCGCCTTTGTATTTACGAACAACTGAAGAAATGCTGAAAGAATTTGAATATTTAGGTGAAGAAAAAGCATATGAAGTCGTAGTAACAAATACTAATAAGATTGCAGATATGTGTGAAAATATAAGTCCTATTTCTCCAGAAAAATGTCCACCACATATAAATAATTGTGAGCAAACAATTAAAGATATAGCATATAAAAAAGCACATGAACTTTATGGTGATCCGCTTCCAGAAATAGTTGAACAAAGATTAAGTAAAGAACTGGACTCTATTATAAAGAATGGATTTTCTGTTATGTATATAATTGCTCAGAAATTAGTATGGAAATCAAATGAAGATGGTTACATAGTAGGCTCTAGAGGCTCTGTAGGTTCATCATTTGCAGCATATGCCACAGGAATTACAGAAGTTAATTCATTACCACCTCATTATAGATGTCCAAAATGTAAATACTCAGATTTTACAGACTATGGATATCAATGTGGATTTGATTTGCCAGATAAAACATGTCCAAATTGTGGAGAGAAGCTTGTAAAAGATGGTATAGATATACCTTTTGAAACTTTTTTGGGATTTAATGGAGATAAAGAGCCAGATATAGATTTAAACTTTTCAGGCGAATATCAGGCAAAAGCACATAAATATACAGAAGTTATATTTGGAAAAGGTACGACTTTTAAAGCAGGAACAGTTGGCACTGTAGCAGAAAAAACAGCATATGGATATGTAAAAAAATACTATGAGGAAAGAGGTATACCTGTAAGTAATGCAGAAATACTTCGAGTCTCAAAAGGTTGTACAGGAATAAAAAGAACTACTGGTCAGCATCCAGGAGGAATAATAGTTGTTCCAAAAGGAAGGGAAATATATGAATTTACACCAGTACAACATCCAGCAGATGATCCAAATTCTGATATAATAACAACACATTTTGATTATCACTCAATAGATCAAAATTTATTAAAATTAGATATATTAGGTCATGATGATCCAACTATGATACGTATGTTATTTGACATTACTGGTATAGATCCAACAAAGGTTCCTCTTGATGATAAAGAAACAATGTCAATATTTAGTTCTACAAAAGCATTAGGAGTTACACCAGAACAAATAAAAAGTGAAGTAGGAAGTTATGGTATTCCAGAGTTTGGAACTAAATTTGTTAGAGGAATGTTAGTAGATACAAAGCCGACTACTTTTGATGAATTAATACGTATATCAGGTTTATCACATGGTACAGATGTATGGCTTGGTAATGCACAGTCTTTAATTGATGATGGAATTTGTACACTAAACAATGCAATATGTTGTAGAGATGATATAATGATCTATTTAATAAAAAAAGGATTACCACCTAATTCTGCTTTCAAAATAATGGAACTTGTGCGTAAAGGAAAAGCATTAAAAGATCCAGTAAAGTGGAATGAGTATGTAGAATTAATGAAAAAGCATGATGTGCCAGAATGGTATATAAAATCATGTGAAAAAATAAAATATATGTTTCCTAAAGCACATGCGGCTGCATATGTTACAAATGCATTCCGTATTGCATGGTTTAAAGTTCATGAACCAAAAGCATATTATACTGCATATTTTACAATAAGAGCAGATGAATTTGATAGTGATATAATGTGTCATGGAGAAGAAAGAGTAAAAAACAAAATGAAAGAAATAGAGCTTGCAGGTAATTCAGCGACTACAAAGGATAAAAATATGTATGCTATATTAGAACTTGTATTAGAAATGTATGAAAGAGGAATTAGTTTTTTACCAATTGATTTGTATAAATCACATGCTACGAAATTTACAGTAGAAGAAGAAGGAATACGTCCACCATTAAATAGTATTCCCGGACTTGGAACAGTAGCTGCAGAAGGAATTGATATAGCAAAAAAGGAAGGCAAGTTTATGTCTATTGATGATATGAAAATACGTTCTAAAATAGGAAAAACTGTTGTAGAACTATTAGAAAAGGCAGGTTGTCTAAAAGGAATGAGTAAAAGTAATCAAATTAGTCTATTTGGAACATAGAAATTTTGTAATTATTATGACTATTATTAAAAGATATAGTCATAATAGTTACAAAATTTATTTAAAATCATTTACATAATATATAATATGTGGTAAAATTATATATTGGTGATGGAATATATGAAAAAAGATAGAAGAGCTGAGATTATTGAAAGGTTAAAAAATGTTGAACATAGAAAATCAATAGCAGAAGATTTAAATTTGTCAATTAATAGTATTGGCAATGTAGGAAGAAAAAATGATATAGCGACCAGGACAAATGTAAGAAGAACTTTTAATAATTTTATAGCAGAGGGAATTGATATAGAAAAAGCAATAGAAAGAACAGCAGTTATTTGTAATGTACATGCAAAAGGAATAAAAGATAATATTTTAAATGAAAACGATCATAAAGAAATTATACAAGAATTGAGAAAGCTAAAATCTTATGAATTCTTAGAAATAAAATTTAGAAAAAGTAAACAAACAATAAAAGATATAGGTATAGAATATGGAATAATGACTAAACCGAGGGCATTAAAAGAGATAGATAAGAAAATAAAAAGTGGAAAAAAAGCACAAGAAGCAATACTTGAAGTTGCAAAAGAAGGAAGAATAGATTTGGAGGCACTAGTAAAAGAATATATAAAAAGTCAGAATGAAAGAAAGAGATATAATGATGATAGAAACGAAAGATAGGAAGGAATGAGATTAAGAATGGATATTTTTAGTATTAAAAATATAATTATATATTTTGTTGTAGTAAATTTTTTATCTATTCTAATGTTTTTTATAGATAAGAAAAAAGCAGAAAAAAATTTATGGAGAATATCAGAAAAAGCTTTAATTCTAGTTTCAATTCTAGGTGGAAGTGTAGGAGCATTAATAGGTATGTATACTTTTAGACATAAAACTAAAAAACTAAAGTTTACAGTAGGAATACCAGTAATTTTAATATTACAAATAGTACTTATAATATATTTAAATACAATAGGAAAGTAATACTCTCCTATTGTATTAATATAGTAGGAAATTCTCATACTTACTTTTCCTACTATATTAAATCCATTGCACACAATTTTGACTTTGCAAGATTGGCTTAGAAACAAATTTATATTTATTTCTCATTGTCCTTGTTATTTTTATATAATTGTGTTATTATCATAAAAGAATAATTGATGGAATAAGACTAAAGAAAATATGGAGGATGTTATGGGAGTATTAGATGGAATATCAATTATATTTATATTATTAATACTAATAATTTTTGTAATAAAAATATATAAAGATGAAAAAAATAGTGTAAAAAAGCCATCAAATATTGTATGTGAGTTTTCAGGAGAATTATTAAATTCAAGAATAAATGAAGAAAACAAAAGTGAAATAGAGCAATTTTTTAGTAACCATAGTAAAAAAATATGGTTGTTTTTAATAGTAATTGTATTCTTTACAGTCATATATAAATTTGGTGAAATACCAACATATGTAGGTGTAGATGAAATAGGAATGGCATATGATGCTTATTGTATATCTGAATATGGAACAGATAGATATGGAAATCAATATCCATTATATTTAACAAATTTTGGACAAGGACAAAGCGTATTATGTACATACTTAACAGTATTGTTTTATAAAATAATTGGAGTAAATACAATAGCATTTAGACTACCAGTGTTATTAATATATATTTTATCAGTTTTAGCTTCATATTTAATTGTAACTAAATTAAATATGAATAATGTTACATGCAAAAATAATAAAAAAATGGCATTAATATTTATATTTTTAATATTAACATGTCCATGGAATATTGTAAATGCTAGGCAAGCATTAGACTGTAACTTATTTGCAGGAATGTTAATGATTTCTTTGTATTTTATGATAAAAGCAAAAAAAAGTTACCAATTTTTTATTTCAGGAATATTTATAGGGCTAACTTTGTATACATATTGTTTAGCATGGATAACTATTCCAATATTCTTAATTGGATATATAATATATATGTTATATTTAAAGAAAATAAATATTAAGCAAATATTTATTTTAGGATTACCAATAGCAATATTAGCTTTTCCTCTGATATATTTTATTTTGTTAAATTATGGAATAGTACAAAATACAAATTTAGGAATATTTTCACTACCAATATTAAGTGAATTTAGAGTACAAGATATAAACTTCTTTAATATTTTTAAAGAAGGAATATCTAGTATAAAAACTATTTTTATGGGAGAACAAACTATATATCCGATGTATATACCATTATTTATAATAGGATATATATGGGGATTAGCAGATACAATAAAAAGTATAAAGAAAAAAGAATTTAATATAAATGCCATAATGGTAATAACATTTACTACAATATTATTAGGATTGCTCACAACAAAAATACCAACAGCTAATAAAGCAAATGCATTATATATTCCTATATTGTATTTTGTAGCAATAGCAATATTAAACATAGCAAGGAATTCAAAATTTATTTTAATAGCCTTTTTTGTTATGATAATGATATTATTTATAAACTTTGAGTATTATTATTATACAGTAGATGGAATATATATGGATAATTGGTATGAAGATAGATATTTAATGGATATAACAAGAAAATTAGAAGAAAATGAAGAAACTAAAAGCAAAGAAAAGTATTTACTTGTAAATAAATCTTCTCCATATATATATAGTGCATTTGCAAAAAAAGTATCTCCACAAGAATTTAAGGATACATATAAATATAAACAAATACGGAATAGCAAGAATAACACAAAAAATATCAAATTATAATTATATAATTAATAATGAAGAAGCGGTAGAAGTTATAGAGAAAAATAGAGATGTAATTTATATTGTTGGAAAAGAATATGAAGTATTTATAAACAAGTTACAAGAAATAGGATGTACTAAAACACAATATGGTGATTATTATATTATGACAAAATCAACAAATTGACAAAAAAATTTAAAATTGATATAATTTTAAAAATTATTAATTGAGAAGAGGTATTAATATGTTAGAAAACATGGAAAAGATAGTGAATTTATGTAAAAATAGAGGATATGTATATCCAGGTTCTGAAATTTATGGAGGACTTGCAAATACATGGGATTATGGTCCACTGGGAGTGGAATTGAAAAATAATGTAAAAAAAATATGGATGAAAAAATTTGTACAAGAAAACAAACATAATGTTGGATTAGATTGTGCAATATTAATGAATCCAAAAACATGGGAAGCATCAGGGCATTTATCTGGATTTTCAGATCCATTGATAGATTGTAAAGAATGTAAAACAAGGCACAGAGCAGATAAATTGATAGAAGAGTGGATGCGCAAACATAATTGTGAAGAGATAGTTGACGGTTGGTCAGACGAAAAAATGATTGAATATATGAAAAATAATCACATATCATGCCCTAATTGTGGAAAAGAAAATTTTACTGGAATAAGAAAATTCAATTTAATGTTTAAAACATTTCAAGGAGTTACAGAAGATAGTGCAGCAACTATTTATTTAAGACCAGAAACTGCACAAGGTATATTTGTTAATTTTAAAAATGTATTAAGAACAACAAGAAAAAAATTACCTTTAGGAATTGGGCAAATAGGAAAAGCATTTAGAAATGAAATTACACCAGGAAATTTTACATTTAGAACACGTGAATTTGAGCAAATGGAACTAGAATTTTTTTGTAAGCCTGGTACAGATTTAGAATGGTTTGATTACTGGAAAAATTATTGTAAGGATTTTCTATTATCTCTAGGAATAAAAGAAGAAAATATACGTTTAAGGGATCATAGTAAAGAAGAACTTGTTTTTTACAGTAAAGCAACAACTGATATAGAATTTGCATTCCCATTTGGATGGGGAGAACTATGGGGAATTGCTGATAGAACAGATTATGACTTAAGTAAACATATGGAGTTTTCAAAAGAAGATATGAATTATCTTGATCCAGAAACAAATGAAAAATATGTTCCATATTGTATAGAGCCTTCACTAGGATGTGATAGAGTAACACTTGCATTTTTATGTAACAGTTATGATGAAGAAGAAATTGCAGAAGGAGATACAAGAATAGTTCTTCATTTACATCCTGCATTAGCTCCATATAAAGTTGCGGTATTGCCACTTTCTAAAAAATTATCTGAAAAAGCTGAAGAAGTTTATAAAAAATTATCAAAAAGTTTTATGTGTGATTATGATGAAACAGGAAGTATTGGAAAAAGATATAGAAGAGAAGATGAAATAGGTACACCATATTGTGTAACAATAGATTTTGACACTTTAGAAGATAATTGTGTAACTGTTAGAGATAGAGATACTATGGAACAAGAAAGAATAAAAATAGATGAATTAGAGAGATATATTGAAGAGAAAATAAGATTTTAATTTTTAATACTTAAAAAATTAATTAATAGTACAATAAAATTTTAAGAAAATTTTTTAAATAAATTGCAAATAAAAAGCATATACTATATAATACAAGTATGATAAAAAGTATAATATAGTATATGCTTTTTTTATACAATAGGAAAGTTATCCTTTCCTATTGTATAAAAGTCGCTACGCTCTAACGACTGCACACAATTTAATATGTATTTTTATTTTATAAATATTAAGGAGGTAAAAAGTATATGGATAAAAAATATGTTTATCTGTTTAGAGAAGGAAATGCCCAAATGAGAGAATTATTAGGAGGAAAAGGTGCTAATTTAGCAGAAATGACAAATTTAGGTTTGCCAATTCCACAAGGATTTACAGTGACAACAGAAGCTTGTATTAAATATTATGAAGATGGAGAAAAAATTTCACAAGACATTGAAAATCAAATATTTGATGCATTGAAAAAACTAGAAGAAATGAGTGGAAAAAAATTAGGTGATAAAGAGAATCCGCTTCTTGTTTCTGTTCGTTCTGGAGCAAGAGCATCTATGCCTGGAATGATGGATACAATATTAAATTTAGGTATTAATGATGAAGTAGTAGAAACAATAGCCAAAAAGAATGAGAGATTTGCTTATGACAGTTATAGAAGATTTATTCAAATGTTTAGTGATGTAGTTATGGAAATACCAAAATATTTGTTTGAACAAGCTATAGATTTAAAGAAAGAGCAAAGAGGATTAAAATTGGATACAGATATGGATGCAAACGATTTAAAAGATTTAGTAAAGGTATTTAAGGGCATATATAAAGATTATAAGCATGAAGATTTTCCTCAAGATTCAGTTTATCAATTAAAAGAATCAGTAAAAGCAGTGTTTAGATCATGGAATAATCCAAGAGCAATAACATATAGAAGATTAAATGATATTCCAAGCAATTGGGGAACAGCTGTAAATGTTCAAGAAATGGTATTTGGAAATATGGGAAATGATTGTGGAACTGGTGTAGCATTTACAAGAAATCCAGCAACTGGAGAGAATCATATTTTTGGAGAATATTTAATGAATGCACAAGGAGAAGATGTTGTTGCAGGAATACGTACACCTCAGTCTATAGAAACATTGAAACAAGAAAATGAAGTAGCATATAATGATTTTGTAAATTATGCAAAAAAATTGGAAGAACATTATAGAGATATGCAAGATATGGAATTCACCATAGAAAAGGGTAAATTATATTTCTTACAAACTAGAAGTGGAAAGAGAACAGCGACAGCAGCTTTAAAAATTGCAGTTGATTTAGTAGATGAAGGAATGATAACTGAAAAAGAAGCTGTATTGAGGGTAGAACCCAACAGTTTGGATCAATTATTACATCCGAATTTTGATATTGAAAAATTAAATAAAGCACAAGTAGTAGCTAAAGGTTTAGCTGCATCACCAGGTGCTGCAACTGGAAAGATTGTGTTTACAGCAGACAGAGCTGTGGAATTACACAATAAAGGAGAAAAAGAACTTATATTAGTAAGATTAGAGACTTCTCCAGAAGATATAGATGGAATGAATGTTTGTAAAGGTGTATTAACTGTAAGAGGAGGAATGACTTCACATGCAGCAGTTGTAGCAAGAGGTATGGGAACATGCTGTGTAGCTGGTTGTTCTGAAATAACAGTAAATGAAGAGGAAAAAACTTTTAAAACTACAGAAGGAAGAGAATTTCATGAAGGAGATTATATTTCTTTAGATGGTAGCACAGGAAATATATATGGTGAAAAAATAGAAACTGTTGCTGCAACTGTAACAGGTGATTTTGCAAGATTAATGGGATGGGCAGACAGTTATAGAAAATTAAAGGTAAGAACTAATGCAGATACTCCTAAAGATGCTAAACAAGCATATGCATTTGGTGCAGAAGGTATAGGATTATGTAGAACAGAACACATGTTTTTTGCTCCTGATAGAATTACAGCAATAAGGGAAATGATAGTATCAAAAACACCTGAACAAAGATCAAAAGCTCTTGAAAAGATATTACCAATGCAAAGGCAAGATTTTGAAGGATTGTATAAAGCAATGGAAGGATACCCAGTAACAATACGTTTATTAGATCCACCATTACATGAGTTTGTTCCACATACAGATGAAGAAATAGATGAACTTGCAAAAGATATGGGAATGAGTTTTCAAGAATTAAAAAATGTAGTAGATAGTTTGCATGAATTTAATCCAATGATGGGACATAGAGGTTGTAGACTAGATGTTACGTATCCAGAAATAGGAGAAATGCAAACAAAGGCTATTATACAGGCAGCAATAAATGTAAATAAACAAGGAATGAATGTAGTTCCAGAGATAATGATACCTCTAATTGGTGATATAAAAGAAATGAGATATGTTAAAGATATTATAACAAGAACAGCAGATGAAGTTATAAAAAATTCTGGTGTAAGTTTAGATTATCATGTTGGAACTATGATAGAAATTCCAAGAGCTGCATTGACAGCTGATGAAATAGCAAAAGAAGCCGAATTTTTCTCATTTGGAACAAATGATTTAACACAAATGACATTTGGTTTTAGTAGGGATGATGCAGGAAAATTTCTAGGAGCATATTATGATAAAAGAATATATGAATTTGATCCATTTAATAAATTAGACCAAGTAGGAGTTGGTAAATTAGTAAAAATGGCAGTTGAATTAGGCAGAAAAACTAGACCAGATATTAAGCTAGGAATATGTGGAGAACATGGAGGTAATCCACCAACAGTTGAATTTTGCCATGATATAGGATTAACATATGTTTCATGTTCACCGTTTAGAGTTCCTATTGCAAGATTAGCAGCAGCTCAAGCAGCTATTAAAAATCCAAAATAGAATTATATATTAAAAAAACACCAAAATGAACTATACTCTAATTAGTATAATTCAAAAATAGGTGTTTTTTTTATTTTTTTGCACATTATATTATTAGTTATTAGTAGAAAATTATTGCTTGTATGATTCAAGGAAAATTATGAAATTTCCTTATACAATAAAAAGGATGAGATTATGTGTAAAAAAATTATCTTTATAAGTATTGGATTAATAATAACAGATCAAATTATTAAAAAAATTATGCTCAATAAACAAATTGAAATTATCAAAAATATTTTTTATTTAGAGTATTTGCAAAACAATGGAATAGTATTTGGAATTAAGATGAATAATTGTTTAGTAATATTTTTAAGTATATTAATTATTTTAATATTTATTAAAATAATTAATAAATATAAGTATTTAACAAATTCTATTAGTTTGATATTTGCTGGAAGTATAAGTAATACAATTGATAGAATTATAAGAGGGTATGTTGTTGATTATATAAAGATATTTGAACTTCCAATATTTAATTTAGCTGATGTTTTTATAATTATTGGTGTATTAATTTTTTGGAAAAAATTTATATTTGAAATTATAAATAAAAACAAAGAAAATGATAATAATAATAATAGCAAAGAATATAGGAGGTGAAATAATGAGAAATAAATTAAAATTAGTAATTCTTTCTATTATATTGTTTGCACTTTTAATATTATTACCAAACTTTAGTAGTGCTACAACTCCAATTACTGATGAAGAAACTTTGCTTAATGCTATATCAAGTGCAGATTCGGGAGATACAATTACATTACAAAGTAATATAACAGTAACAAAGCCTATAGTAATACAAAAAGAACTTACAATCAATGGTAATGGATATACAGTAGCAGGATCTACTGAATGGACATCAACAACAGGAAATCAAACAATGTTTACAGCACAATTATCTGATGCTAAACTTACTTTGGTTAATATTAACTTAAATAATGGACCTAAATATGGTGTTCAATCATATGATGGTGCAACTGTAATATTGGATAATGTTTCAATAACAGGCTTTAGATATGGTGGTGTTCTTGTGAATGGTGGAAAAGTTGAAGTAAAAGACTTACGTTTAGGATATAATGGTACAGGTTCAAACAATGGAATAGAAATAGATAAAGGTTCTGCAGCTACTAATAATCCAGTTTTAGTAATGAATGGAAAATTATCATCAGATTCAAATGAAAATATAATACGTGTAGCTAGTAATGGAAAACTTACAGAGTTTACAATAACAAATACTCCAAATACAACAAATAAAGTTTCTTTAGCTGGTAATAAATTACTTTTAACAGATGCTAACAACAATATAATTGCAGAAACATCTGTACCAGAAGCAATAACAGCTAATGCAGATGAAGAAAAAGCAATAATAACATTAATATCAAATAATAAAACAAATAGAATTACAGTTGATTTAGGAAAAACTATTACAGCTGATTTATTAAAATCACATATTACTTTAGAGGAAAATTATACAATAGATGGATTCTTTACAGACGATAAATATACCACTGCATTTGATTTTAGTAAACCTATAAATTCAGATACAATTATTTATACAAAAATTTCTAAAGTAGAAACAATAGTTCCAGAACCAGAAATAGATGAAGAAGAAAAAGACGAGACACCACAAACAGGTGTACAAAATTATTTAGGAATATCTATAATTTCTATAGCTTTTTCAATATTTACAATAGCGTTTATAAATAGGAAACAAGTAAAACAATAAAATCATATTCCTAATGTAATATAAGTAAAAATCGACTTAAAATTGAATTGGTCGATTTTTACATTGATACATAAAATCTCAAGTTTTATGGAGGAGAAAATTGAAAAAAAACTTTAATATAAAAGCAATTATATATTTTATATGTATATTAATAATAACATTATCTATCATATACATTATAGATTTTTTATTACTAAAAAGAGAAGCTAAAAAAGAAATAAATCTATTAAACTCAATAGTTATAAATCAAAATAAAGAAGAAGTAATAAATAAAATTGTTATAGAAAACGAACAAATAGATTTAAATAGTAAAGAGAATATAAATGAAGTAAAAATTGAAAATGAAAGAATAAGTAAAGTAAAAGAATTAAAAAAAACAAATGAAGATATTGTTGGATGGTTAGAAATTGCGAATACAGATATTAATTATCCTGTATTACAAGGAAGTGATAATAGTTATTATATGACTCATAATTACAAAAAGGAAAAATCTAAGAATGGAGCAATATTTTTAGATAAAGATTATGATTGGGAAAAGCCAAGTGAAAATCTTTTAATATATGGACATAACATGAATAATGGTACAATGTTCCAAGAATTATTAAAATATAAGAGTCAAGAATTTTATGAGAATCATCCTATTATACGATTTACTACACAAAATGAAGATTCAGAGTATGAAATTATTTCTGTTTTTAAGTCAAAGGTATATTATAAATCAGAGAAAGATGTTTTTAGGTATTATTATTTTATAAATGCTAAATCTGAAGCGGAATATGATCAATTTGTTAAAAATGCAAAATCAGCATCTCTGTATAAAATAAACAAAGATGCAAAATATGGTGAACAATTGATTACATTATCAACTTGTTCGTATCATGTAAAGGATGGAAGATTTGTTATTGTTGGAAGAAAGAAAAACTAAATGTAGATAAAGTTGCATAATACAGTGATTACTTTAATTATTCAAGGTATATATTCACATAAAAAGAAAAAAATGGTAATATCATTGCAAAAAAAGAAAAAAGTATTAGTTTATTTAATAATTCCAATGTTAAATGAACCAAAAATTGCGGAAATAGTTGATACATCAGTTAACTTCATCTCAAAAGCTTTAAGACAAAATAAGGAATATAAATTAGAAAAATAAAAGAGTGATTTCTAGTATAGGAAAAGAATAATTTTCTCTATACTAGAAACAAAACTAAAGTTGACAATTGAGACCTTTAATTTTTAAATCTCAATTCTAGGCTGATATTTCTCAAGCCACATATTTACTTGACATAAATAAGCCATAAGCTGAGGTCCGAGTCATAAGCTGACCAAACCAAGGTCTTGTAAAAGCTCTACCATCTGTTTCTATTATTTTTAATATATACTCTCTATTAAGTAAATTATTTATAGGAGCATTTTTATTTTCCATTATTTTTGATAACATGCCTTTTACCTTGGCTAAATAACTTGGATTCCATGTTTTTGGATATGGACTTTTTTTCCTATCTATTATTTCATCTGGTAATATTCCTTTCATAATATATCTTAATAATCCTTTTTCTCTTCCATTTAATGCTTTCATATCCCATGGAATATTCCATAGATATTGTGCTAATCTATAATCACAAAATGGAACACGGATTTCAAATCCATTGTACATAGCCATTTTATCACTTCTATCTAATAGTGTTTGCATAAACCAATTTAAAGTTAAATA
This sequence comes from uncultured Clostridia bacterium, assembly GCA_944388605.1. Taxonomy (GTDB): domain Bacteria; phylum Bacillota; class Clostridia; order TANB77; family CAG-508; genus CALXJJ01. The sequence goes on along the minus strand of CALXJJ010000011.1, from coordinate 24,938 downwards.
CGAAATCTTTCTTTTTTGAGCAGTTTGCACATCATCAGAATCTAATATATTTACTTGAGATAAACTTTCACAATATTTTTCATTTATATAATCTTTTAAATTTATTTTTGACCTTATCTCAGGATTTAAAAGTTCTTGTCTTTCAGAAATGGCAATTGACCATGGAAAAGTATTACTATTTAAGGCATCTTCTCTGAAAAACCAAGGGTATCCGGCAAATATTTCATCTGCACATTCACCACTAATTGCAACTGTAGATTCTTTTTTTACTTGCTTACAAAATAATAATAATGATGAGTCTACATCAGCCATTCCAGGTACATCTCTAGCTATCATTGCATCATATAAATTATCTGCTAGTTCTGGTGTATCTAATATTATAGAATGATGATTTGTTCCAAGTTTATTTATCATTAAATCTATATAATAATTATCTGAATTAGGTTGAAAATCTGTTTTCTGAAAGTTTTTGTCATTATCAATATAGTCAACTGAGTATGTATTAAGTTTTCCAAGTCCATTTTCCTTGTAGTATTTATTAGTATAGTAAGTTATTATACTAGAATCTAATCCACCAGATAAAAAAGTACATAAAGGAACATCACTTTTTAATTGTCTACTTATAGAATCTTCTAATAAATATTTTACTTTATCACAAGTTTGAGTTAAATTATCTGAATGTTGTTTGCTAATAAGTTCCCAGTATTTTTCTATATGAATTCCAGAACTATTAAAAATAGCAAAATGAGCAGGTTTTAATTCATTAATATTTTTAAATGTTGTTTTCCCAGCTGTATGAGCAGGACCAATTCCAAACAATTCACAAATTCCTTCTTTATCTAAAGTAGTATTTACACCGGGAAATTCAAATAGACATTTTATTTCAGATGCAAACACCAAAGTGCCGTCAGTAATAGTATAATATAAAGGTTTAACACCAAAGTGGTCTCTAGCTAGAAAAACCTCTCTTCTATTAGAATCATATATTGCAAATGCAAAAATACCATTTAATTTATTAACAATACTATGCCCCCATTTAATATAACTTTTTAATAATACTTCTGTATCTGAATAACTAGTAAACTCATATCCATCACTAATTAATTCTTCTCTCAATTCGTCAGTATTATATAATTGACCATTATAAGTTATAGTATAAGTATTATCAAAATAATTAAATGTCATTGGTTGTCTACCACCATTTTTGTCAATTACTACTAGTCTTTTATGTCCAAAGCATACATTTGGAGTTATAAATTCACCTTCTTGATCAGGACCTCTTTTTTCTATTTTATTACTCATAAATTGAATAACATTTTTATACCTAGATATATCTTCTTTAAAGTTAGAAAATCCAACGATTCCACACATAAATATCAATTCCTTTCTATTAACATTTGATAATTAGATGTACTCTTTAAATAAATTTATGATAAAAAACGTAGGAATATGCAAAAGTGGTTAAAATATTATTGACAAAATCTAAAAAAATTAGTATAATCGTATAGTACATAAATTGGTTATAATTATATATATAAACTAAAAGAAAAGGCATAAGGAGGGATTTAGAATGGCACAACCAAAAAGAAGATGGTCAAAAGCAAGAACACATTTAAAAAGATCTACATGGAAACTAGATAAACAAAATTTAGTAGAATGCCCACATTGTCACGAATTAATGATGCAACATAGAGTTTGCAAAGCTTGCGGATATTATGATGGGAAAAAAGTTATTACAGTAAAAGATGCATAGATAATACATTTTCTATTATGTTTCATATAGAAAATGTATATATAATGTAATAAAAACTTATACAGAAATGTATAAGTTTTTTACTATATTAGGAAAAGTCAGTATGACTTTCCTAATATAGTAAATCAATTGCACACAATTTTGACTTAGAAACAAATTTACTAAAAAGCCAAAGAGAAAATTAAAGTTTGTATTAAATTATGGTTTTCCTATTTGTTCCTATATAATGCTTGAAAAAAATATATTGTAATGATAAAATAAAATAGAAAATTAAATTAGTTTATAATTTGAAAAAAGGAATGATTGTAATTTATGGGTAATAGAATTGATAAAATAAATTATTATTTGGATATAGCAAAAGCAGTTGCAAATAGAAGTACGTGTATTAGAAAAAAATCTGGAGCTGTAATAGTAAATAATGATGAAATAATTTCAACCGGTTATTCCCGGAGCACCAAGAGGTCGAAATAATTGTATAGATTTAGGATTTTGTACTAAAAAAAAGTTTTTTCCAGATTTAAGGCATGCTGGATATGATGCTTGCAGAGCTGTACATGCAGAACAAAATGCAATAATTAGTGGATCTAGAAGAGATATGATTGGAGGAATAATGTACTTAGTACAATATAGAGTAGATTCAGGAGAGTATGAAAAAGGTTCTAATGCATGTCAAATGTGTAGAAAGATAATTATAAATGCTGGAATAAAAGAATTTGTTGTTAGAATTGATGATAATAATTATAATATTATTAATGTAGAAGATTGGATAAAAGAAGATGAACTTTTACAAGGGAAAATTACATATTAATAGAAAGGAACTCAAGATGAAAAAAATATTAAATAATAAAAGAATAGGTTATGTTATTATAGCAATATTAGGTGCAATATTATCAATTCAATTAATTAAAATGAATGTACATGATAGAGATGACGGTTTCTTCCATATTTTAAGGATTATAGGTACAAAATATGCAATATCAGATGGTAATGTAATACCATTAATTGCACCATATTTTTGTAGAGATTTTGGATATGCTATCAATATATTCTATCAACCTTTGGTTACATATATACCATTATTAATAAGTTTATTTACAAATACGAATGCTACTGCATTGAAAATATTTGCAGGATTGACTATTATTCTATCAGGTATATTTATGTACAAATTTATTTATAATGTTACTAAAAGTAAAATAGCAAGTTTTTTAGCAGGATTAGTATATATGGCTGCACCATATCATTTGACAAATATTTATGCTAGATATGCAATGGGTGAATTTGCAGGTATGGTATTTATACCATTGGTATTTTTAGGATTACAAAATTTGTTTGATGGTGATGGAAAAAAACATTATTACATTTCTATAGGAGCAATAGGATTATTATTAAGTCATACTATAACATCTTTTTATACTGCAATTATTGGTGTAATATATATACTATATCATGTAAGAGCTTTTAAGAAAAAAGATGTGTGGAGAAAATGTATATTGAATTTAATTTTTACAATAGCTATAACTTTATTTTTCTTTTTACCTTTATTAGAGCATAATCTTTCAGCAGATTATACTATATTTTCAAAAGAAATGATGAGAACTAGTACAAAATATTTACCAGGGAAAGGTACACCAATACATGAATTTTTCGCAATAGACACAGAAAAGGAAAGTTTAGTTGTTTTTGAGATAGGAACTCCTATTTTATTACTTATGATAGTTTCTTTATTTTCTTTAAAAAAGATGAAAAAAGAATATAAAGATTTATATTATATATCTTTGATATTGTCATTATTGTCGATTTACATGAGTACTGATTATTTTCCATGGAAACTTATGCCAGATGTTTTTGGAGTAATCCAATATCAATGGAGAATGCAAACATTTTTTGTTTTATTTTCAAGTGTAATGATAGGAATAGGAATTGCTACTATATTAAATAATTATATAAAGGACAAAAATGTAAGATACATAATAATTACTGCAATAACTATTCTTGTAGTTATATCATCGATTTTATCAATAGAATATATGAGTGCAGATAGAAGAGAATATAGGTCAAATACTCGTGAAACAGATGAAATATATGAAAAGGAAATACTTGATAAAAAGGTGATATCTCATTTTTCTATAAATAGGGATTATTTACCAAAAAATGCTACACTTAAGCAAAGTGGATATGTAAACAAAAGAGAAAATAGAGTATATATATTAAGTGGAAATGCAATTATAGAAAATGAAGAAAAACACGGACTAAATTTGAAATTTGATGTATCTAATATAAATAATAATACAATATTAGAATTACCATATTTTTATTATTTGCCATATAAAATAAATTTAGAAAAAAAAGATGGAACTATTAAAAAATTAACTTTTACAGAATCTGAGAATGGATTTATTCAAATAGAATTAAATCCAGAAGATGAGGGGAAAATAGTATTTGAATATTCTCTTACAAATATTGAAAAAATATCTTATATAATATCTGCTACTTCGCTTGCAATATTTATAATTTACCTTATTAAACAAAAGCAGGTTCAGAAAAATGAAAACGATAATATAGTGGAAAGAAAGGAAAATGAGAATGAAAAAATTTCTACAAAGTTATAAAAGTATAATAATAATTGGGATAGTATCAGTAATACTATCCTTTCCACTATTTAATAATAAACTGAATGTACTTGTAGATGATGGAGTACAGCATTTATGTAGATTAATAGGTACATGGCAATCTATTACAGAACACGGAGAAATAGGTAGTGTTTTTAGTGATTTTTGCAATAGTTTTGGATATTCATGGAATATATTTTATAGTCCACTTACAGCATATATACCTCTAATACTTAAATTATTTATACCATCTTTTATAGTAGTATTAAAAATAAGTTTATGGGCAATGCTATTTTTAAGCGGGATAGCAATGTATTTATTTACTTCAAAAGTATCAAATAATAAAAATGTAGGAATTTTATCAGGTATATTATATATGGTTTTTCCATATCACTTAACAGATATGTATATAAGAATTGCATTTGCAGAACATGCATCTTTTATATTTTTACCTTTGATTTTTTTAGGTTTATATGAAATTATTAATGAAAATAAAAAAAGTTATATGTTAATTGTAGGAACTACAGGAATGATATTAACACATAATATCATTACAATATACACTGCAATTTTTGCAATTATTTATATTTTAGCAAATATTAAAAAGATACATAAAGAACAGTTTAAATGGTTAGTTTTTTCTGCAATATTTGTTTTGTGCATTACCAGTTTTTATTGGGTTGGGTTATTAGAGCATAAATTAAGTAATGCAAATTATGAAGTTTTTATTCCTGGAAGGATGGAGAGAACAGATGTTTTAAAATATTATAAATTAAATTTTTTACAATTAATATTTACAAATCAAGGAATGGCTTTTGATTTAGGTATATTAACAATAATAGGAGTTATCATAACTCCAATATCTTGGAAAAAAATTGGAAAAAAAGGAATATATTTGTTTTCACTTATATGTGGACTACTAAGTGTATTTATGACTCTTGATATCTTTCCTTTTGAAAAAATGCCTCAAATATTGAAGATGATTCAATTCTCTTTTAGAATGCTAGAATTTGCAGGATTTTTCTTATCATATGTTGTAGCTGTAAATTTATCAAAAGTTTTTAACAATTTTAGATTATTAGACACTATAGTTTTAAGTGTAATTGCAATAATATTAGTAGTTCCATTAACGAAATGTTTACAATACAAAGATGACTTGCAAGAACAAAGATATATTAATGGAGTTAGATTTACAGAAAACACTGGAAGAGTGCATGCAGGAATGGCTAGTTTAGAATATTTACCACATAGAGCTTTTGAAAACAAAGATTATTTGGCAAAAAGAGATAATGATAGTATTATATTAGATGGGAGTGCAAATAAAATTAGTGAAAATAAAAAAGGCAGTAAGTTAGAGTTAGTATTAGAAAATGTAGAAAATAATACGAAGATTGAATTACCATATATATATTATTTAGGTTATACAATAAAATGTAATGAAAATAATATAGAAGCGGAAGAATCTGAAAATGGATTTTTGCAAATTAATTTACCAGAAGTGAATAAAGCAACAATAACAGTTTCATATACTGGGACAGTATTTATGAGATTCTCAGTTGTTATATCTTTATTTAGTATATTAGTTTTAACAGTTAAAAAGTTACGATTTTAAACTTGATATTTGTTAGTAATTATAGTAGAATATATGCAAGAAGAAGGAGGTAAGGTTGAAAAATAATTACAATTTTGACATGGCATAGTTTAAAATTTAATTCTTTTCCAACCAGATTTGTGCCTAAGGAAGGAATGAGATTATTAATGTCAAAACCAACAGTAGCAATAATAGGAAAACCAAATGTAGGTAAATCAACTTTTTTCAATTATTTAGCTGGAAAAAGGATATCTATTGTTGAAGATACTCCTGGAGTAACAAGAGACAGGGTATATGCGGAAACTAATTGGAGAGGTAGAAAATTTAAAATAATAGATACTGGAGGAATAGAGCCAGATTCGGAAGATATTATTGCAGTAAATATGAAAAAACAAGCTGAAATAGCAATTGATATAGCAGATGTAATAGTGTTTATCACATCTGCAAAGCAAGGAATAACAGCACAGGATAGAGAAATAGCTCATATGCTAAGAAGAGCAAATAAACCAATAGTATTAGTATGTAATAAAGTAGATAATTATCAAAAAGATAAAGATGAAATTTACGAATTTTATAATCTTGGGTTAGGAGATCCATTCCCAATATCTGCAATCAATGGTATAGGAATAGGGGATGTACTTGATGAAATATATAATCATCTTCCAAAAGATAACTATAATGAAGATGAAGAGAATGTAATAAAAGTAGCAATAATAGGCAAACCAAATGTAGGAAAATCTTCACTAATTAATAAAATATTAGGAGAAAATAGAGTAATAGTAAGTGATATTGCAGGAACTACAAGAGATGCTACAGACTCATATTTTGAAAATGAAGAAGGAAAATATATATTTATTGATACAGCAGGTATTAGAAGAAAAGCGAAAGTTAATGAGAATATAGAAAAATATAGTGTAATTAGGTCAAGTTTAGCAATAGAAAGAGCAGATGTTTGTATATTGATGATAGATGCAAAAGAAGGAGTTACAGAACAAGATACGAAAATTGTTGGTGAAGCACATGAGGCAGGTAAGGGAATAATAATTGCAATAAATAAATGGGATGAATATGAAAAAGATGCAAATACAACAGAAAAGTATAAAAAAGACGTTTATAATAAACTTTCATACTTATCATATGCACCTATAATATTTATTTCAGCTAAAACAGGACAAAGAGTAAATAAATTATTTGAAATGATAAATAGTGTTGCAAGTCAAAATGCATTAAGAGTACCTACATCTATATTAAATCAAGTGTTAAATGAAGCAATAGCAATAGTCCAACCACCAACAGATAAAGGTAAAAGATTAAGAATCTACTATATAACGCAAGTAGCAACAAAACCACCTACTTTTGTTATATTTGTTAATAATAGAAAACTTTTTCATTTTTCTTATGAAAGATATATTGTAAATCAACTAAGAAAAGAATTTGGACTTGTTGGAACTCCTGTAAGAATTATTTGCAGAGAAAAATTAGAAGGTGAATAAAAAGAAAGGAATGGGATGAATTATGGGAACTATAATCGCAATAGCAATAATTGCATATCTAATTGGAAGTATTAATTTTTCAATAATGCTTAGTAAGAAAATCGCAGGTTTTGATGTAAGACAAAAAGGAAGTGGAAATGCAGGTACAACAAATATGCTTAGGTCTGTTGGAAAAAAAGCAGCAGTAATAACATTAATCTGTGATATATTGAAAGGAGTAGTTGCTATATTAATAGCTATAATTTTAGGAAATATAGTACCAACTCAAAATAAAGCATTATTGGTTCAAGTAGCAGGTATATTTGTTATTTTAGGACACACATTTCCAATATTTTTTGGTTTTAAAGGTGGAAAAGGTGTAGCTACATCATTAGGAATATTATTGATGTCAAATTGGAAGATAGGATTAATTTGTCTAGTATTTGCACTAGTATTAATGGCTTTGACTAAAATAGTTTCATTAGGTTCTGTAGCAGCTGCTATTTTATTTCCTGTATTAACAATATTTATTAATACAAATTATATTGTTCCAGGGAATTATTTAGTATATAGTATAATACTTGCAATATTGGTTGTATTTAATCATAGGGAAAATGTAAAAAGATTATTAAATGGAACTGAAAATAAGATAAGTTTTAAATAGAAAGGAATGGGGTAAAAGTGGAAAATATAGCTATAATAGGAAGTGGAAGTTGGGGAGCAGCTATTGCTACTCATATAGCTAAAATGGGATATAATGTAAAAATTTGGTCATTTGCAAAAGAAGAAGCGGATATGATAAATAAAGATAAAAAATGCAAATTTTTACCATATTTAACAATAGAAAACAATATAACATGTTATACAGATATGGAAAAAGTTGTAGAAGGAACTGATATAATATTTCATGTTACACCATCAAAAGTAACTAGAAATGTAATAAATCAGTATAAAAATTTTATAACAAACCAACCTGTAATAATGTGTTCAAAAGGATTTGAATCGTCCTCTCTTTTAATGCTTAGTCAAGTAATGGATGAAGAATTACCCAATGTTCCAAAAGGTGTTTTCTCAGGACCAAGTCATGCAGAAGAAGTATCAATAGGAATACCAACAGCAATTGTTATAGCTTCTGAAGATGACAATGTTTTAAAATTAGTACAAGATAATTTTATGAATGAAAAAATGAGAATTTATACATCGAAAGATATTACTGGAGTTGAAATAGGTGGAGCTCTAAAAAATATTATTGCATTTTGTGCAGGAATTGCAGTAGAAATAGATACAGGTTCAAATACATTTGCAGCACTTGCAACAAGAGGATTAGTAGAAATAACTAGACTCGGTGAGAAAATGGGAGCAAATAAAGAAACTTTTTATGGTTTATCTGGATTAGGAGATTTACTAGTTACTTGTATGAGTGATTTAAGTAGAAACAGAAGAGCGGGAAGATGTATAGGTAGAGGATTAACTATAGAAGAGACAAAAAAAGAGATTGGAATGACAATAGAAAGTATAGATAATATAGATGTCGCTTATAGATTGGCGAAGAAATACGATGTAGAAATGCCAATAGTGGAAACAGCATATAATGTGCTATATAATGGACTAAAGCCCAAAGAAGCTTTAATTGATTTAATGTCGAGAGAAAAAAAAGCTGAATAATTAAAATTTATTAAATCATAATATAAAGTATAGAGATTTAAAAAATTTACTGTTTAAAGGATGGAGGATATATATGGATATTTTTGATAGAATTGGTAAAACTGCTACAAAAGCATACCAATTTACAGCAGATAAAACAAACAAATTATCAAAAGAGGCAAAATTAAGAATAAATATGAATAATAAAAAATCTCAAATAAATACTTTATATAAAGAAATAGGTAAGAGTGTGTATAGAAAACATTTGGATCTAGATTTAGAAGAAAACGATATAATAGAAGAAAAAATAAAAAATATAGATATATTATCAGATGAAATAAAAAATATTTCAAATCAACTATTAGATTTAAAAGATATTAAAGAATGTAAAAATTGTTATTCTAAGATATTAAAAGAATATAAATTTTGCCCAAATTGTGGTGCAAATCAGAGTGAAAACGAAATAAAAAATTGCGATGTTCAAGATTATGCCGAAGACACTCTTGAAATTTTAAATGATGAAAAAGAAAATAATTAAAAACATGCATATAATTAAATTTTAAAATTATTTAATTTTCAAATTTTATTTTAGGGAAGAGATTATATTTACTCTTCCTGTTTATTCTTATATTAGGAAAAGTCAGAATGACTTTCCTAATATATTAAATCAATTTCACAAAATTCTGACTTCGTAAAATTATTCTATATTTAGAACATTAATATGGAAAACGTTCATATAAATATTTTATTATGTCATCAAGATTATCATTATTTACATATATAAATAGTCCTTCATCTAAACTAATCCACATAGAAATATCATAGGTTTCATTATTATCTATAAGTGCTGACATTATATCTATAATATCTATTGGATTATTATATTCTTTTTTCCACTCTTTGTCATTAATTTTAGTATGATAACCACTAGACTCATCACTTGAATTAGAAACTTTAGAATAGTCTTCAATAATCTTATTACTTTTACAATAAAATTTTTCTAAAAATCGATTTATTTCACTATATTTATTGCTATACAAATGAACAATACTTCTCATATAAAAACCTTTCATATATATTTATTCTTTATAATACATATTATTTCAAAAAATGCCCATACTATACAAGAGAATAAAAGGTAATTTGTATACTTAGTTGAAGATAGGTAAAATTTTGAAATTAGTAAACTTTAGTTAAATTAACTAAAGTACGAAAAAAAGGAATGTGATAAATATGAGAAAAATATTTTATTTATTGATATTATTATGTTTAACTGTATGTATTTTAACAGGATGTTCAAACAATCAATATGACGAAAAAATTTCAAAAGAGAAAGTGTTAGAAGAAATTAAGTATGTAGATTCTAAAATTATTTCTATAGCAAATGGTTTAAATAATATATCTTTTAGCAATTATAGGACATCTAATAGTAAAATAGATGAACAAAATTCAAGTAGTGGTAAAGAAGAAAATAGTGAGTCTGATGAAAAAAATAATGATTCATCAGAAGAAAAAAATTCTGAAGAAAATTCAAAACAAAATAGTAATTCTACTACTAAAGGGCAAAGTTATTCAGAAGTAGAAGCTAAAAACTTTTTTACAAATAAATCAGAAGAAATTAATTGGGGATCTCTAGCACAAACAGTTGAAGAATTGTATATGTCATGGCCTACAATTATGTTAGATTTACAAAAAATAAATGTACAAAATTCTGATTTATTAGCTTTTAGTAATTTAATTAATAGAATATCTGTAGAAATAAATAATGAAAATAAGAATGAAGCATTAAATATAATATCATCAATGTATTCATATATACCAGTATATGTTAATTCATTTTCGGCTAATAATTTAGAAAATAAAATATATAGTGTTAAGTCAGATATTATTAACTCATATACAAATGTTAGTATAGATAATTGGGAAGAAGCAGTTAAAAATATAGATTCAGCAATAAATAGTATGGAAGTAATAATAAAAGATGTTTCTTATACAGAAAAATATAATATAGATAAATCATATATATTATTAAATGAAACAAAAACATCAATTACGGAACAGAATAAAGATATATATTATATGAAATATAAATATTTAATGGAAGAAATATCAATAATGTAAATAATATTGACTTTATAAAAAAAATATCTTAAAATATATATTAGAGTAAAATAAATAGTCGCGTATATAATACCGAAAGGTTGTATATGAGGAAAGTCCGGGCTCCATAGAGCAATGGTGCTGGATAACGTCCAGTGAGGGAAACCTTAAGGAAAGTGCAACAGAAAATAACCGCCAGAAATGGTAAGGGTGAAAAGGTGAGGTAAGAGCTTACCGCTAATATGGTGACATATTGGGTCAATGTAAACCCCACCTGGAGCAACACCGCAAAAGAAGATTAAGGTTGCTCGCCGTCTTCTACGTGCGTGGCTTGAGCTATATAGCAATATATAGCCTAGATAAATGACTATTCATGACAGAACCCGGCTTATAGTTTTACTTATTTGTGTATTAAATTATATTTAATGCACATTTTTTTCTTTTATAGGAAATGAGACTATTTATTTGATCCTTTAGTATTTTCAAGGATTTTCTCGTATGCCTTTTTCATATCTTCTGGTATTGGAGATATGAATCTCATAATTTTTTTTGTTAATGGATGAACAAATATTATTTTATATGCATGTAATGCTTGTCTATTTATTAAATTAGATGAGTTTCCATATAAAGTATCTCCAATTATAGGATGTCCTATATAACTCATATGTACTCTTATCTGATGAGTCCTTCCAGTTTCAAGTATACATTGAACTAAAGTATAGTTGGAAAATCTATGAAGAACTAAAAAATGAGTAATTGCTTTTTCGCCATCATTATTTATACATCTTTCTATTATACTATTTTCTTTTCTTGATATAGGTGCATTTATTGTTCCTTCTTTTTTTTCAAATACTCCTTCACATAAAGCAATATATTCTTTTTTAAAACTATTATTTGACATTTGTTTTATCAAACATTCTTGTACATATTCATTTTTAGCGAAAATAACTATACCAGATGTATCTCTATCAAGTCGATTTACGGGTCTGATTTTTCTTTGTAGTCCTATTTCATTAAAATAATATTTTACTCCATTTGACAATGTATTAGAGTAATGTAATATAGAAGGATGAATTGCAATATTAGCTGATTTATTAACAATTAATAAACTATCATCTTCGTAGAGTATTTTAAGAGGCATTTTAGTAGGAATTATATTAGTTGAATCTTCATCGAAATCTAATAAAACCTCTATTAAATCTCCTTTTTTTATTTGTTGCAGTGATGAAACAGAACTATTATTTAAAAAAATTTTTTTCGATTTTTTAATTTTTGTAATTAGTCTATTAGATATTTCAAATTCATTTTTTAATACATCATATATTGTATTATATTTTTCATTTATATATTGTAATTTCATTATTAAATCTCCTTTGCAATATTATATATAATAAAAGAAAAAGAGTCAAATAGAAAAAAATTAAGAATGTATTGCTAAAATAATTATAGATGAACAAGTAATAAATAAATTACTATTTGAAATAGAAGAAAACACAAATCACAATGAAGAATATTAATTTATAAATTTTAACTTAAAATCTTGTATTTTATATAAAATCCATATATAATATATATGGATTTTATATGTAGTGATTATACAATGGGAAAATAATACTTCTGCCACTACTATATAATGTTATATTCAACAAAAGGGGGATATAAAAATGTCATTTATAGAAGATATTAAAAAAAGAGCAAAAAAGGATATAAAAACAATAGTATTACCAGAAAGTAATGATATTAGAATATTAGAAGCAACTGAAATAATATTAAAAGAAAAATTTGCCAAAATAATTCTAATAGGAAATGAAGCAGAAATTTATAAATTAGCTAAAAAGCAAGATTTAAATATAGAAGGAGTTCAAATAGTAGATCCTTTAAAATCTTCTAAATTTAGCAATTATGTTAAAGCTTTTTATGAACTAAGGAAGAATAAAGGAATAACAGAAGAAAAAGCAAAAGAAATTTTAAAAAAAGAAATTTATTTTGGAATGATGATGGTGAAATGTGGAGATGCAGATGGACTAGTATCTGGTGCTTGTCATTCTACAGCAGATACATTAAGACCAGCTTTACAAATATTAAAAACAGCACCTAATACAAAACTAGTATCAGCATTTTTTTTAATTATAGTACCTAATTGTGAATATGGAGAAAAAGGTGCATTTATATTTTCAGATAGTGGACTTAATGAATACCCAGATGCAGAAGCTTTATCTGAAATAGCTATATCATCAAGTAAAAGCTTTAAACAATTAATTACTGCAGAACCAAGAGTTGCAATGTTATCATATTCCACATATGGAAGTGCAAAATCACCTTTAACTGAAAAAGTAATCGAAGCTACAAAATTATTAAAATCAAAAGAGCCAAATTTAATATGTGATGGAGAATTGCAATTAGATGCTGCAATAATTCCTGAAATAGCGGATTTAAAAGCACCAGGTAGTCCTGTCCATGGAAGAGCAAATACTCTTATATTCCCAGACTTAGATGCTGGAAACATTGGTTATAAACTTGTACAAAGATTGGCAAAAGCAGAAGCTTATGGACCGCTTTGCCAAGGCATAGCTAAGCCTGTTAATGATTTGTCAAGAGGGTGTTCAAGTAAAGATATTGCAGGAGTAGTTGCTATAACTGCAGTTCAAGCACAAAATGAATGTTAATATTATATAATAATTATAGTTTTTATGGAGGTATATATGAAAATATTAGTATTAAACAGTGGAAGTTCATCATTAAAATATCAATTAATGAATATGGATGATGAAAGTATTATGGCAAAAGGAAATTTTGAAAGAATAGGAAGCGATAATTCTTTTCTTACACATAAGGTCAATGGAGAAAAATTTAAATACGAGCATAGAGCAAAAAATCATGAAGAAGCAATTAATTTTGTATTAGAGCAATTAATGGATAAAGAACATGGGGTTATATCTTCATTAGATGATATACATGCAATAGGACATAGAATGGTACATGGAGGAGAAAAATTTAAGTCATCAGTTTTAATAACTGAAGATGTTATTAGAGCAGTGGAAGAATGTATACCACTTGCACCAATACATAATCCAGCAGGTTTATCTGGCATAAAGGCATGCATGAAATCAATGCCAGGAAAACCAATGGTAGCAGTATTTGATACAGCTTTTCATCAAACAATACCAAAAGAAAGATATTTGTATCCAATACCATATGAGTATTATGAAAAATATGGTGTTCGCAAATACGGATTCCATGGAACTTCTCATAGATATGTTTCAAAAAGAATAGCAAAATTATTAAATAAAGATGTTGAGGATTTAAAAATTATTAGTTGTCATTTAGGACAAGGTGCTAGTATTTGTGCTATACAAAATGGAAAATCAGCAGATACAAGTATGGGGCTTACTCCTGTAGCTGGTATTGCAATGGGTACTAGAAGTGGTGATTTAGATCCTTCAATTGTAACTTTTATAATGGAAAAAGAAAATTTAACACCTGAACAAATGAACACAATATTAAATAAAAAATCTGGATTGTTAGCATTATCAGGAATATCTGAAGATAATAGAGATATAGAGGATGCCGCAAGTCAAGGTAATGAAAGAGCAATTTCTGCATTAGAAGAGTATGCATATATTATAGCACAATATATAGGAAGATATGTAGCAACTATGAATGGTGTAGATGTAATTACATTTGAAGGCGGAGTAGGAGAAAGAGGACCTCTTACAAGAGAACAAGTATGTAATTATTTAGGATATTTGGGATTAGAATTAGATTTAGAAGCAAATAATGTAAAAGCTGTAGAAAGAGAAATTTCTAAACCAGAATCTAAAGTGAAAGTTTGGATTGTTCCAACAGATGAAGAATTAATGATAGCTAAAGATACACTAGAACTTACAAAATAATATATGATAATTTTCAATAATATAGTTATATAAGAGAGGAATGTTTATTAAATGAAAATATTAGTATTAAATTGTGGGAGTTCATCATTAAAATACCAATTGATAAATATGGAAAATAATAAAGTAATAGCAAAAGGAAACTGTGAGAGAATAGGAAAAAATCAAGGCGGAAGCCTATTAACACATAAAATAAAAGATCAAAAATACACTATTAAGGAACAAGTTGATAATCATGAACAAGCTATAAACTTAATAATAGAACAATTACTAGACCAAAAATATGGTGTTATAGAATCTTTAAAAGAAATTGATGCAATAGGGCATAGAATAGTACATGGGGGAGAGAAATTTAAATCATCTACTATAATAAATGATGAAGTGATAAAAGCGATAAAAGAATGTGTACCGCTTGCACCAATACATAATCCGGCAGGTCTTATAGGAATAGAAGCTTGCAGAAAAATAATGCCAGAAAAGCCAATGGTAGCAGTATTTGATACAGCTTTTCATCAGACTATGCCAGAACAAAGTTATATTTATCCAATACCATATGAATATTATGAAAAATATAAAATTCGTAAATATGGATTTCATGGAACTTCTCATTCTTATGTATCAAAAAGAGTTGCTAAAATATTAAATGAACCTTTAGAACATTTAAGAACTGTGGTATGCCATTTAGGACAAGGAGCTAGTATTTGTGCTGTTAATGGTGGAAAGTCAGTAGATACAAGTATGGGGCTTACTCCATTAAGCGGAATACCAATGTGTACTAGAAGTGGAGATATAGATCCATCTATTGTTACATTTTTAATTAAAAAAGAAAATTTAAGTATAGAACAAATAGAATCAATTTTAAATAAAGATTCAGGAGTATGGGGAATATCTAATATATCAGCAGATTTTAGGGATATTGAAACTGAAGCAAATAATGGAAATAAAAAAGCTTTACTTGCTTTAAAAATATATGAATATAGTGTAGCACAATTTATTGCTAAATATGCAGTTTCAATGCAAGGAATTGATGCTATTGCATTTACAGCAGGAATAGGAGAAAATCAAATAAATGTAAGGAAAGCTATTTGTGATAATTTGAAATTTTTAGGAGTAGAATTAGATGAAGAAAAGAATAAAATTAAAGGTGAAGAGAGCATAATATCTACTATAAATTCTAAAATAAAAATACTAGTTGTTCCTACAAATGAGGAATTAATGATAGCTCAAGATACAATGCAATTAATCAATAATAGTAATAAATAAAATAACTTGATAATAAATTTGTTTGTACATTAAAAGAACCAAACTTTACATAATTTCATAATATATTATATATTGTATTATGGAGGGATGTAAATTGAGATTGGAAAATATAAAAATTGGATTTTGCTTAACAGGATCTTTTTGTACATTTAACAAAGTAATAGAACAATTAAAAAAAATAAAAGAAGAAAGAGCAGATATAATACCAATAATGTCATTTAATTCATATAATTTAGATACAAAATTCGGAAAAGCAGAAGAATTTATAAAAGAAATAAGAGAAATCACAGGAAAATCAGAAATAATTCATACAATACAAGGAGCTGAACCAATAGGACCAAAAAAATTAACTGATATAATGATAATAGCACCTTGTTCACGGTAATACTATTGCTAAACTTGCAAATGGTATTATTGATACACCAGTGCTTATGGCAGCAAAATCACATTTAAGGAATCGGAAATCCATTAGTTATAGCAATATCAACTAATGATGGACTTTCAGGTAGTGCAGAAAATATCGGAAAACTATTAAATCGTAATAATATATATTTTGTTCCTTTCAGGCAAGATAATCCAATAACTAAACCACGTTCATTAGTATTTGATGCGAATTATATTATTAAAACTCTTGAATATGCGATGGATAGAGAACAGATACAACCTATTTTATTGTAATTTAAGAGAAATTTATCGGAAAGCCTTAAAATATGTACATATTTTATTTTCTTTTTGGCTTTTTAGTAAATTTGTGTGCAATAAATTTTAAATATTAGGAAAGTCAGTATGACTTTCCTAATAAATCTTGATTTATCTTATTTTTTATGCTATTATGTCTCTATAATATACAAAAGAAAGGATTGATATTTATGGAAAAACACTTTAAAAAAATGCGGTATTAATTCACTAATAATTTCTTTAGCACTTATGATTTTAGCTGTATTTTTATTTTTTAAACCTGCAGAATCATTACAATTTATTATGATAATATTTGGCTTCTTATTAATCGTAAATGGATTAATGCACTTAATATCATATTTTAATATAAAAAGTAATGAAGCAAGACTTTTTAGTTATGAACTAGCACAAGCAATTATAGCAATTGTATTAGGATTTGTATTTATTATAAATACTACTTTAGTTAGTTCAATATTTCCTTTTATTATAGGAATATGGATAATTATAGAAAGTATTTCCCGTTTGCAACTTGCTTTTAATTTAAGAGACATTCCTAATAGTAAATGGTCTATTTTATTAGTTTTATCTATATTTAATTTTTTTATAGGATTAGTTTTTATATTTAATCCATTTAAAACTGCAGAAGCTATAACCACAGTTTGTGGAGCTTTATTGGCATTGACTGAAGCAATCAATATTTATGAATCATTTACTTTTTTAATAAGATTTAAATCAGACAAAAAATAATTTAATATGTTGCCAGCAAAAAAGCAAAGCATATTTTTGCTGGCTTTTATGTGTAGTAAATGAAATTATTTATTTAGTGGGTTTTTATCAATTGCGTTTTTTACTTGTTCATTATTTACATGTGTATAAATCTCTGTTGTTGAAATGCTCTCATGTCCAAGTAGTGCTTGGAGAGCACGAATATCAACTTTACCATATTGGTACATTAAAGTAGCTGCAGTGTGCCTTAATTTATGAGTAGAATACTTTCTAGTATCTAAACCAGCACGTTTTAATTCATTTTTTACAATTTGTTGCACAGTTCTATTACTTATTCTTTCTCTTCTTTCACTTAAGAATAGAGCATTACGAGAATCGAATTTAATTCCTTCTTTAGGTCTCACTTTAATATAATTATTAATTGCTTCCATACATGCATTATTTAAGTATATAATTCTTTCTTTATTACCTTTACCAATTACATTTAGTTTCCTATCATAAAAATTTATATCACTAATATTTATTCCTACTAATTCAGAAAGACGCATGCCACAATTTAAAAATAAAGTTATAATTGCAAAATCTCTTTCTTTATTTCTGTCATCATCTCTAGAAGAAACTTCTAATAGTTTTTGACTATCTTCAAGTGACAGATATTTAGGTACTCGTTTGTCCAATTTAGGAGTTTCTAAATTTTGTGCAGGATTATTTTCTATCAAATTAGCTTTTTGATTTAAATATTTAAAAAAGACTCTTATAGTAGCTACTTTTCTAGCACGTGTAGATGCTTTACTATGGAAAGTATTTGTTAAATAGGCTAAAAAAGCGTGAATATCGTTTAGAGTAATTTTTTTTATTATTTCTATATTCATGTCTTTTATAATAACTTCTTTCATATCTTGTGAATCTGTTAATTGATAATGCAACATAATGAATTTTAAAAACATAGCTATATCATAATTATATTCTTTAACAGTATTAGGAGATTTATTTAAAATTGTAATTGTATAATCTAAAAATGAATTAACAAAATCAGGGTTATCTTCACGGTTTATCATAATTAATCTCATTCCTTCCTATATTATTATATAATATCATTAATTTTAACAATAATAAAGTGATTTTTTAAAATATAATACAAATTTTAAAAAAGTTAAATAAGAAAATAAAATTCTATAAATTAAAATATATTTACTTTTTTTCAATGAAATGTTATACTAATATACGAAAAGATAGGATGTGATAATTTAATGGATTTACAAGAAATAAGTTCAAAATTAAAAGAACTAAAAAGCAAATTAATAAGAGTTGGTGATTTACTTTGACATATTTAATTTAGAAGATGAATTATCTAAATTAGAATCAAAAACAACAGAATTAAACTTCTGGGAAGATAGTCAAAATAGTTCTAATATTCTAAAAAAGATAAACGAAATAAAAACTAAGATAGGTAATTACAAGAGTGTAAATAGTGATTTACAGAATTTAATAGATTTAACAGAATTATTAGAGCAAGAAAATGATATTGAATTAGAAAAAGAATTGCAAAAAGGAATAACAATATTGCAAAATAATATAGAAAAGTTAGAAATATCTACCTTACTCTCTGGAAAATATGATAAAAATAATGCTATTGTTACTATACATCCCGGTGCTGGTGGAACAGAAGCACAAGATTGGGCAGAAATGTTATATAGAATGTATACTAGATGGGCAATTGCAAATAATTATGAAGTAAAAGAGTTAGATTATCTAAATGGGGAAGAAGCAGGAATTAAAAGTGTCACTTTTTTAGTACAAGGATTATATGCTTATGGGAACTTAAAAGGTGAATTGGGAGTACATAGATTAGTTAGAATTTCTCCATTTGATAGTGGTGGTAGAAGGCATACGTCTTTTGCTTCAGTTGAAGTTTTACCAGAAATAACAGAAGATATAAAAATAGATATAAACCCAGATGATTTAAGAATAGATACATATAGAGCTTCTGGTGCTGGAGGACAACATATAAATAAAACATCTTCTGCAGTGAGAATAACACATATTCCTACAAATATTGTAGTATCATGTCAAACTGAAAGATCTCAGTTTCAGAATAGAGATACAGCAATGAAAATGTTAAAATCTAAACTGCTAAATCTTAAAGAAAAAGAACATAAAAATACTATAGATGAATTAAAAGGAATTCAAATGGATATAGCATGGGGAAGCCAAATTAGATCATATATCTTTTGTCCATACACATTAGTTAAAGATCACAGAACTAATTATGAGGTAGGTAATGTTCAATCTGTTATGGATGGAAATTTAGAAGGATTTATTAATAGTTATTTAAAATATGAAGCTAGAAAGCAGGGATAAGTATGGAATGGGAAGAAATATATGAAAAAAATAGATATAGAAAAAATGGAACTCTTACTAATATAAAAAGTGACATAATTTTAAAAGGGAGAGTATATAATTATATAATAGAAAATAAATATTGGTTACTTGTCATAACTTTACTATCAATCATTTTAATTGCTGTTACATTCCATAGTAACATAAAACTAATAGGATTAATAATATTATTAATTTTTATGATGATTATATCAGCAATATATTTTAATACTTTTACTATTACTTGTAAAAAAGGTTTAATTACAATAAATATGTATGTACAACAAATAGAAATACAATATAAAGATTTAAAATCCGTATATTTAGAAAGAACAAAGACAACTTTCTTCTTTGTTCCTATGTACACATATTTAATATGCTTGTTATATAAAAATCCTAATGGCGAAATAAGTGATATAAAATTGCCAGCAATATTTTTAACAAAAGAATTAGTGGTAAATTTTTTAGACAATTTTGAAATGAATAAAATAGATCATAAATTTATTGAACAAAATAAAAATTATAAAATGAAAAGATTATTAATTAGATTAATAATTGCACTTATATTTTTAATATTAATAATTATTACTGCTTTTCTATAATTATATATAACATTTGCTCCTTATTTTACACACAAAATATATATCTTCTAAATATAATAATATTAGCAATGTTTATAATTAAACTATGCTTTAAGATAAAAAAAGAAGGTGCTAATAGATGGACACTGTAGTATTAAAATTTGGCGGTAGTTCACTTTCAGATAATTTAAAATTGAATATAGTTGCCAACAAAATAATAGAATTTTATAATAAAGGAAATAAAATAGTAGTTGTTGTATCTGCTCAAGGTAAAACAACAGACAATCTAATCAAAGAAGCGAAAGAGCTTTCATCATTACCAAATGAAAGAGAATTAGATGTTCTTTTAAGTACAGGAGAGCAAGTATCTATAGCTAAGTTAAGTATATTACTAAATATGCTTGGATATAAAAGTATATCTCTTACAGGATGGCAAGCTGGGATTTTAACAAGTAATAACAATCAAAATGCAAAAATAGAAAATATAGATGTTACAAGAATTTTAAAGGAATTAGAAGATAATATAGTTATTGTAGCAGGTTTTCAAGGAATTAATTCAAAAGGAGATATTACAACTTTAGGAAGAGGTGGATCAGATACTACAGCTGTAGCAATTGCAGCAAGTATAAAAGCTAATCATTGTTATATCTTTTCAGACGTAGATGGAGTATACTCAACTGATCCAAATAAAATAACTATAGCAAAAAAATTGCAAACATTATCATATATGGAAATGCAAGAAATAGCAGATGAAGGTGCAAAGGTTCTACATAATCGATGTGTAGAAGTAGGAGCTAAATTTAATATTCCAATTATAACAAAGTCAACATTCAATAATAAACAAGGAACTGTAATATGCAATAAAATAGAAGATAGTAAAGTTAAAAGTATAGTAAAAAATGATGATATAATATATATAAAATTAAAGTATGAAAATTATTCATTAGATTTATTTAATAAATTATATAAAACATTATTAATAAATGATATACAACCCAATAACTTAGTTAATAGAAGCACCTATAATCTCAATATATCATTTAATATAAAAGCAAATGATTTGAATAAATTTCAAAGGCTATTAGAAAATGATTTAAGTGATTTTGATGTTTCATATACTAATATAACAAAAATTGCTATTGTTGGTTTTGGAATTACAAACAATAATGATATATTAAACAAAACCTTAAATATATTGCAACTTAATAATATAGAAATTTTAAATATGGAAATGGGAGAAGCTAAAATAGTAATTACATTTGGTGAAAAATTGCCTGATGGAATATTGTCAGAAATTCATAAAGAACTTATAGAATAGTACAAAGTTACAATACTTTGTACTATTTCTTTTCCTAATATATAAAAATATATAAAATTCATTGCACACAAAATATCTAAATTATGTCGCTTTTGTTCTAAAAATATTTTTTGTGAATATATATATAATATATTAATCAAAAAATATTTAATATAAATTGTAACATATTCGAATGGAGGGTTTTTTATGACTTTAGAAGAGAAAAAATTATCTACTACTAATATAATGCAAAATCTCATATTAGAAAATAGGAATAAATTGAGCATTTCAGGAGTTTTAGATGTTCTTAGTTTTGATGATCAAATAGTTATAATAGAAACAGAAATGGGACTTTTAACAGTAAAAGGTGAAAATCTAAAAATTAATAAACTAAGTATAGACACTTCAGAAGTAATTGTAGAAGGAGATATATTCGAATTAGCATATAATGACGAAAATATTAATAAAAAATCTTCAGGTTTTTTAAATAAAATTTTTAAATAATAACTAATAGGTGATGAATTTGGACAATACTATGTTAAATCAAATTTTCGTATTATTAGCATTTGTAATATATGGAGTTTTTATAGGAATAGTTTTTGATTTATTTAGAATACTTAGAAAAACTTTAAAAATAAATTATTTTATTACATGTTTTCAAGATATTATCTTTTTAATATTTTTTGGAATTTCATTAATATTTATGATATTTAAATACAATTCTGGTGAAATACGCTGGTATATATTTTTAGGTCTATTCTTAGGTTTATTATTATATCTAAAAACACTGAGTGTTATATTTATAGATGTAAGTATAAAAATATGTTCTTTTATAGTAAAAATTGTATTATTTCCAATAAAAAAGTTGATAAAATTAATTAAAGAGTTGATTTTTAGACCTATATCGTTTATAATAATAAATATAAGAAAAAAAGTTACAAATTTTTACAATAAATTTCACAAAACTAGGAAGGATTTACGAACTTAATGTAGAAATATATAATTAGTATTTTATAAAGTGAGTGTGTACTTATGAAAAATAAGAATAAAAAGTTTTTAAAAAAAATAATTGTTATATCTATTGCTATTTATGTAATATATACTTTAATAGCTCAACAGAAAACATTAAATGCATATAGTAATGAAAAAGAAAAATATCAAGAACAAATTTCAAAAGAGAAAGAAGATACAAACAATTTAAAAGAAATGGAAGAAAATGTGACATCTCCTGAATATATAGAAAATATTGCGAGAGAAAAATTAGGTATGTATTTACCTAACGAAAAAGTTTTTATAGATATAGGTAATTAAAAATAATCTTTTGGGACAGTCAATGTCCCTTTTAATCTATTTATTCTTTAATAATTCCAATAAAAATTATAAATAAATAATGGAGGTAATTATGGATTTAGAAAAAGCTACATTAGTGGAATTGCGTCAAATAGCAAAAGAAAAAAGAATAAAGAATGTATCAAAATTAAAAAAAGAAGAACTCATCAAAGAATTACAAGGACAAGAATTCGAACAAAATAATTCAGAAATGCATGAAGAAAATTCTGGTTACAAAATAACAAATGAAGATGATAAAATAACTGAAGGTATTTTAGAAGTATTGCCAGATGGATATGGTTTTTTAAGAGGTGAAAATTATTTATCAACTGCAAAAGATGTATATATTTCTCCTGTACAAGTTCGAAGATTTAAATTAGAAACAGGTGACAAAATAAAAGGAATTGTTAGGAATCCAAAAGAAGGGGAGAAGTTCCCTGCTTTAATTTATGTAGGAGAAGTAAATGATCAATCTCCTGAACAAGCTTTTAGAAGAAAAAAATTTGATGATTTGACTCCAATTTATCCAACAGAAAAACTTAAAATGGAAACTATTCCTACAGAATATTCAATGAGAATAATTGATTTATTTTCACCAATAGGCAAGGGACAAAGAGGAATGATAGTATCTCCTCCTAAAGCAGGTAAAACCACATTGTTGAAAAAGATAGCAAATAGCATAACTATAAATAATCCTGAAGTAAAATTACTAGTTTTATTAATAGATGAAAGACCAGAAGAAGTTACTGATATGAGAAGATCTATAAAAGGAGAAGTTATATATTCTACATTTGATGAATTGCCAGAACATCATGTAAAAGTTGCAGAGATGGTAATAGAAAGAGCTAAAAGATTAGTAGAAAACAATGAAGATGTAGTAGTATTATTAGATAGTATTACAAGATTAGCAAGAGCATATAATTTAGTAGTACCTGCTTCAGGTAGAACCTTATCAGGTGGATTAGATCCAATTTCATTACATAAACCTAAAAAATTCTTTGGAGCTGCTAGGAACATAGAAAATGGTGGTAGCTTAACAGTATTAGCAACAGCATTAGTTGAAACAGGAAGTAGAATGGATGATATCATATTTGAAGAATTTAAAGGAACAGGAAATATGGAAGTTGTTTTAGATAGAAAATTATCAGAAAGAAGAATTTTGCCTGCAATTGATATAAATAAATCAGGTACAAGACGTGAAGATTTATTATTAACAAAATCTGAATTAGATACAGTTTTTGCAATGAGAAAAGCAATGAATTCAAATAATATGCAAGTTTCAGAGATAACAGAACAAGTGATAGCTCAGATGGTAGCAACAAAAAATAATAAAGAATTTATAGAAAAAATGGATAAATTTTTTTGTAAATAAGAAAGCTTTTGACAAGTTTTATAGCTATTAATATTTTATTAAATGGGGGACAATGTTCCTCTATAATTTTTCCATATTAAACATTGCACAAAATCAAAGTTTTGTGCAAAAAGGCATAGGGGCATAATATAAAACAGCCATAAACCTCTACTTCTGTTATTTCAAGGCTTTTGACTGTTCTATACATACTAATATTCATTTATATATCTTTATTTTCTTATTATATCTATATTATATTCATTATTATTATA
>CALXJJ010000010.1 GCA_944388605.1 uncultured Clostridia bacterium | reverse complement strand
AATGTAAAAGAGATTGTAACATAATACTTTAAATATAATGAGTATTATGTTACAATTTATTCTACAATAGGAAAGTTGTTACGCTCTAACGACTGCACACAATTTTACTTACGTAAAATTGGCTTAGGAACAAATTTACTAAAAAGTCAACGAGAAAATATTAAATTAGTACAAATTTTAAGGCTTTCCGATTTGTTCTAGAAAGAAAGGAATGTGAAGAATTATGAAACTAAATATAGTAATGTGTGAGCCAGAGATACCACAAAATACAGGTAATATAGCAAGAACATGTGCTGCTATTGGTGCAAAACTACATTTGATAGAACCACTTGGATTTAAAATAGAAGATAAATATTTAAAAAGAGCAGGTTTAGACTATTGGGATAAATTAGAAATAGAGATACATGATAATTTAGAAAAATTTTTAGAAAAATATTCACCAATAGAAAATGCAATGTTTTTTGCTACTACAAAAGCAGAACATTGTTATTCAGATATTGATTATAGTAAATATCAAGAGTTATATATAATGTTTGGAAAAGAAACAAAGGGGTTACCAGAAGAGTTGCTAAAAAAATATATTGATAAAACAATAAGAATCCCAATGAGAGAGTCATTACGTTCACTAAATTTATCAAACTCAGTAGCAATAATAGCATATGAGGTATTAAGACAGAATAAATTTGATAATTTACAAGAGATAAGTAATTATTTTTTAAAGTTATAAGATATATATTTCTTGTAACTTTAAAAATATCCAATGAAAAAAAGCATATAAAAAAATAAAAAATTTTCAAAAAAGGGTTGCATTTTGAAAAAAGTTGTATTACAATCTAACTAGTGGAGGAAAGTGGTACAAAGTGGTGAAAAAAGTTAGCGAGGTGAAACAAAGTGTTAATTGGTGAGTATGAACACTCATTAGACGCAAAAGGAAGATTAATAATGCCTGCCAAGCTTAGAAGTGATATTGGTGATAGATTTATAATAACTAAAGGCTTGGATGGATGTCTATTTGGGTTTTCACAAAGCGAATGGACAAACTTTGAAGAAAAGCTAAAAACACTTCCACTAACAAATAAAAATGCTAGAGATTTTGTAAGATTTTTCTTATCAGGTGCAACAGAATGTGAAATAGATAAGCAAGGAAGATTTTTAATTGCCAACAATTTAAGAGAATATGCAAACATGGAAAAAGAAGTTATAATAATTGGAGTTGGAACTAGGATTGAAATTTGGAATAGAGAAAAATGGAACAAATACAATAGTGATGAAAATATATCAGCTGATAGTATAGCTGAAAATATGACAATGCTTGGTATATAACTTGAAAAAGTTTATATAAATTTTACAAAAGATTTTAATTACAAAAGATAAAAGATTAATGTACATAAGAAAGTAATATACAAAAGATAAAATTGTTTAAGGAAACAAAAGTATTCAATTTCCAAAGACAAAAAATAATAATACAAAAGATCCCATATTAACAAAAGACTAATAGTTACGAAGGTCTAAATAATAATGGACAAAAGATTTAAACAAACAAAAGAATTTTAATAAATTATTTAGTACTACAGTTGGTATGAAAGAATACCAACTGATTAGTGCTATAAAAAATGTAAAGGAAATAATATGGAATTTAAGCATAAACCAGTACTTTTAGAAGAATGTATAAAAGGTTTAAATATAAAAAGAGATGGAATTTATGTAGATGGTACTTTAGGAGGAGCAGGACATAGCATAGAAATATTGAAACATTTATCAAAAAAGGGATTACTGATAGGTATTGATAGAGATAAAGAAGCTTTGCAGTCTGCTAAAGTAAAATTAAAAGATTATGATAATGTTAAATATGTATATGGAAACCATGATAACATAGATGACATTTTATATGATTTAGATATCAGCAAAGTAGATGGAATTTTATTAGATTTAGGAGTATCTTCATATCAATTAGATGAAAGGGAACGAGGCTTTAGCTATATGGGAGATACTCGGATTAGACATGAGAATGGATAAAGATCAGATATTAACTGCAAAAGCAGTTGTAAATGAATATACTCAAGAACAATTAGCAGATATTATATATGAATATGGTGAAGAACGATATGCTAAAAGTATTGCAAGAAATATATGTAAATACAGAAAAAATAAAGAAATAGAAACAACAAAAGAATTAGTACAAATTATAGAAAATAGTATTCCTATAAAAAATCAAACTAATGGGCATCCAGCAAAAAAAACTTTTCAAGCAATAAGAATAGAAGTAAATAATGAAATAAAACCTTTGTATAATACGATATTGAAATGTATAGAATTATTAAATAATAAAGGAAGATTATGTGTAATAACTTTTCACTCATTAGAAGATAGAGCTGTGAAAAAAGCAATGAATGACTCATTAGGTAAATGCACATGCCCTCCAGATTTTCCGTATTGTGTATGTGGAGCGAAAAAATTAGGAAAAATAATAAATAAAAAACCTATAACAGCTACAGATATAGAGTTAAAAGAAAATATAAGAGCAAAAAGTGCAAAATTGAGAGTATTTGAAAGAACTATTAACTAAAAACGAAAGAAGGTGAGATGTCTATGGCAAATATGCGATATGGCGGATATCAATATGAAACAAGTCCTAGAAAATTTAATCCAGAATATGAACCAGAAATTAAGAGAAGAGTAAAAAGCAATAAGCCAAAAAGAAATGTAAAAAGTAAAGTAAAAGTAAATGTTGTAAAGAAAAAAAGAACAAAATTAGCATTATACATATTATTTACATTTACAATTTTATTTACTATAAGCTATAGAAACTCACTAATAAATGAAAGTTTTAATCAAAAAGAAGATTTAAAAAAAGAATTAAGTGAAGTACAAAAAGAAAATCAACAAATAAAAGTTAATATACAAAATAATCTTAATTTAAATAATATAGAGCAAGATGCTAAAGAATTATTGGGAATGCAAAAATTGGATAATAGCCAAAAAGTATATATCAGTTTGCCTAAAAAAGATCATGTAGAAACAAGTTCAGAACAAGTAATAAAAGAAGATAATACTACATGGTGGCAGAGATTGATAAATGGATTGATTAATAAATAAGAAGATTACTACTAAGTAGTCTTCTTTTTTTGAATAAAATATAAATAAAATTGTGATATAGAAAATAGAATAAAATAGAGACTAAATTAATGAGAGGGATGAAATTATTATGAGAAAAAATACGAGAAGAAAAAACAAAAGAATAAAATTTAAGAAATCAAATTATGAAAATATAGGAAATTTAACAAGAAAAAAGAGAATGAGAAATGCAATATTTTGTTCTTTTATAATATTAATATGTTTAATAACAAGAATCGCATGGATTCAATTTGTAGATGGAAAAGAACTAAAAAATATGGCATATACACAACAAACTCTAGATAGAAAAATTAATCCAAGAAGAGGGACAATATATGACTCAACAGGTGAAAATATATTAGCAGTGAGTTCAACAGTAGAGACAGTTACAATAAATCCAGTAAATATAGAGCAAAAAGAAAAAGTAGCAAAAGCTTTAGCTGAAATTTTTGAATTAGACTATGATACTGTATTAAAAAAAGTAAAAAAGAAAACTTCAATTGAGACTATTGCAAAAAAAGTAGACAGAGAAAAAACAAATAAATTAAGAAACTGGATGAATGAAAACAATATAAATACTGGAATTAATATAGATGAAGATACAAAAAGATATTATCCATATAATAATTTAGCTTCACAAGTAATAGGATTCTGTGGAAGTGATAATCAAGGACTAGAAGGACTAGAAGCAATGTATGAAAATGAGTTAAAAGGAGAAGCAGGGAAAATAATAAAAATGACTGATGCAGTAGGAGGGGAGATAGGAAAAGAAGGAGAAAATTATGTAGAAGGTACAGATGGTAATAGTTTGATTATTTCAATAGATGCTACAATACAAGGAATTGCAGAAAAGTATTTAGAAGAAGCTTGTATAGACAATGTTTGTACAGATGGAGGAAATATTATTATTATGAATCCAAAAACAGGAGATATATTGGCTATGGCAGGTTATCCAAATTATAATCTAAATGATCCATATACCGTAGAAATTGGAGAGGAGAAGAGTGATTGGAATGATTTAGCACAAGAAGAAAAAACAAAACAATTGCAAGCAATGTGGAGAAATAAAGCTATTTCAGATACATATGAGCCAGGTTCTGTTTTTAAAATAGTTACTGCTTCAGTAGCATTAGAAGAAGGAATTACAACTACTGATAAAGAAGGAGAATTTAACTGTACAGGATATATTGAAATAGCAGGTGTAAAAATGAAATGCTGGAGATATTATAGACCACATGGAGCAGAGAGTTTAAGAGAAGCACTAATGAATTCATGTAATCCTGTATTCATAGGGTTAGGTCAAAAAATCGGAGTAGAAACATATTATAAATACTTAGAGAAATTTGGATTTTTAAAGAAAACGGGTATAAAATTACCTGGAGAAGCAAGTTCTATATTTTTAAAACAAGAAAAAGTAGGACCAGTAGAGTTAGCTACAATTTCATTTGGTCAAAGGTTTGAAGTAACACCTATACAAATGGTAACAATGGGAGCAACAATAGCAAATAGAGGTGTATATATAAAACCAAGGATGGTAAAAAGCATAATAGAGACAAAAACGGGAGAAATAAGAGAAATGCCAGTAGAAACAGGAGAAAGGGTAGTATCAGAAGAAAATGCAAAAAATATGTTAGATATGCTGTCTTCAGTAGTCGGTGAAGGAACAGGTAAAAATGCACAAGTAAAAGGGTATATTGTAGGAGGAAAAACTGGTACCTCAGAAGATGGAGTAAATACAGGTAAATATGTAACATCTTTTATGGGAATTGCACCAATTTCAGATCCACAAGTAGTGGTATTAGTAACATTATATAATCCAACAGGTGAAGGAGGACACCAAGGAGGAGCATGGTTCATTTAGTCGCTACACAAAACCAAGGGAAAGTAGTTAAATCTACTTTCTTTTTTACTTTATTATATGATATAATAATTACGAGAAAGTTGTGGAAAAAGTACTATGGAAATAAAAGTAATATATCATAAAGCAATAAATTATTATATTTATATAAAGTTATAGTTTAAGTAGGAATAGATTATGAAATATAAATGAAAGAACATTTGAAAGAATAAAAAACGCAACTAGAACAATAAAATTTACATTATATGATGAAAAGAGAAAATAAATGAAAATAGGAGAAAAACATGGGAAGAAGAAAAAGCAATAAGAAGCAACTAAAGCAAATATTAGCATTAATTGTAATTTTAATTGGTGTAATTTTAGCATATTTTTATAACAGTGAAAATATTGAAAAAAATAATACGGAAAAAGAAACAGTTACTTATTCAAATTTGAATGAAATCCCCGAATATAAAAATGAAATTTATGTAATTATAAATAATAATATTCCATATTTTGATGAGAGTGACTACACTACAGATGCTTTTGAAAAGTATAGTGATTTAGACGAAAAAGGAAGATGTGGAGTGGCATATGCTAATATCTGTACAGAGATAATGCCTACTGGAGAAAGAGGAGATATTAGTGATGTTGAGCCAACAGGATGGAAGCAAGAAAAATATGATGGAGAATATTTATATAATAGATGCCATTTAATTGGATATCAATTGGCAGGAGAAAATGCAAATGAGCGTAACCTAATTACAGGAACTAGATATTTTAATGTTCAAGGGATGCTACCGTTTGAAAATGAAGTGGCAGATTATATAGATAATAATCCAAACAATCATGTTTTATATAGGGTAACACCGATTTTTGAAGGTAATAATTTATTAGCAAAAGGAGTGCAAATTGAAGCATATTCGGTAGAAGATGAAGGAAAAGGTGTATGCTTTAATGTTTTTGTGTATAATGTTCAGCCAGAAATTCATATAGACTATGCCACAGTGGAAAATTGGAAAGTAAGTAATTAGTGAACTTAAATATCTAATTGATACGCGATAGAAAAATAATGGTTAAATGTAAAAATTAACAAAATTTGGAAAAAATGTTGAACTTTAAATCATTTTATTATATAATTATCACAGTTTAAACCTTTCTGCTATAAGTCAATAGTAGATTAATTCCCAAAAATAAAGAAACAATATAGGAGTGATGATTATTGGATTTGGAGTTTTTTAATGATATAATTAATAATATAAAAGAAAGTGATTTTGTGCAAAATTTCTTGAAAGAATTGAGTAATTTAATAGAGAATAATGTAAATAGCCAAGCTTCTAAATATAGCGATTATTGGGATTATCAAAAGTTTATGGAAGATAATGTAGCAGCAAGTATTGGAATATCTAAGTGGAGTGCTGATATTACATATCATGATGAATTAAGCAAAGCAATAGATGATAGTATACTAAAATTAGCAGAAAAAGAAGGGGCTTTATATAGAAAACAGTTTAAACCAAATGGATCCACAGATAATCAAACATATAGTGTGGATAAATTTGAAGATGGAAGAATTGAACATTTAATTCTTCCAAAAGATAAAGTCCCAAGTGGATTTGAAAATGAGGATATAATTTTTAATTATAAATCTAATGGAAGCCCAGAAGTAAGAGAAGATTTAAAAGAAGAAGCCATAAAAATTGCAAGTGATAAGATGAAATACTTAAAGACACAAGAAAATAAAAAAGCATTGGATTATAAAAAAGAAGGACATGTTTATCAAGCAATAGAAAATGATGGATATATTTTCTTGAAAGATTTAACAGAAAAAAGGGATTATGTAATTGAAGACATTGATTTTGTGGTAGATTGCTATGAAGGTGATGGAAAATACCAAGTAATAGATGGGAGTTATAAGAAAATAAGTGAATAAGGAAAATTTAAATTATGCATAAGCACTCAAAAAGGACTAAATGTATGCTAACATTTGGTTTTTTTGCACTTGAAACTTATATAGCATAGGACAAATTAGTAATAAAAATTTTTAAAGCTAATAAACTTTAAAGAAAAAGTTTGAAAGGAAATTGGCTTTGGATAGAAAAACTAAGATTAATAAATGTTTATCAGATGAAAGAATATATGAAATAAAGGTTGGAAATTTAAATGTAGAAATGATTTATTCTAAGAGCAATAAAAAAATTGATGAATGTATATTAAATATTTTAAAAAGAAAGAATAAGTGAGTTTTATTTTTAATGAAGTAAGCTGGCATTTTTCAAGCATACTTAACTATATATAAAAGGGAAAAGGTAAAAAGTATTGGCTAGAAGAAAATCAAAATATTCCTCAGAAAGTTCACATGAAAATAATAAAATTACAATTCATTTTAAATTTATGGATGAACTAGAAAATGTATTAGACTATATAGACAACAATAAAAACTAAAATCCATATAGTCTATAAAAGTTAAACATTACTTTTCAATTTTACCACAAGCAATTTTAGTTCCAGAGTTTCCACTTGGTTGAGAGGTAAAATCATCAGGAGTATCATGTATTATAATAACTTTCCCTATAATATCTTTAAGATTAAATTTGTTAATTAAAACAGTCATATAAGCATACCCACCATTTTCAATTAAAGGTGGAAGGTCTCCTACATGAAAAGGATGAGGACAGTTAGTAGGATTTAAATGTGATTTGGCATTTGCAAATTCATCAGTTAAATTACCTGAACAACTTGTTCCTTCATGTATGTGAAAGCCAAAAAATTTGCCAGTACAACTATCTTTAGATGTTGGTAATCCACTAATTTTTGCAGTAAGTAAAATACCATTTTTAGCTTCTTTAAAAGTAACAATGCCATTTATTTTAGGATATAATTTGCCACCTTTTATATTAGCTTTAGCATTATATAATAAATTTAGTAACATAACAAACACCTTCAACTTAAAATTTATATAGTATTTTATTCAAAATAATACTTTAGTGTTAATATATTAAATATATTGCACACAATTTTGACTTCGCAAAATTTGGCTTAGGAACAAATTTACTAAAAAGCTAACGAGGAAAGATAAAATTAATATAAATTTTAAGGCTTTCCAATTTGTTCTTATAATTTAAGATAAAAGTAAATAATCAAATCAAGAGAAAGTAATTAAATTTGTTTTCTCTTTTGTTTGATTTATGAATAAATATATGTTACAATCATTTCGAAGAATAGTAATAGAGTGCATTTATAAATGAATAATTTAAAGCATTTTAAAGCTATGATGGAAATAGATGATAAAACTTGTAACGAAATTTTTATTAGCCAAAAAAGTAATGAATATATTAAAAGAAGTTTATAATGCGAAAAGTGTATATTTATGTACTATGTGTAAAGAAAAAATAAATCATTTTAATATACAATTATGAAATAGGATAAATATTTTAGGAGAATAAAATATGTTAAAGATATATAATTTAAAAGATATGCCAAAATATATAGAAGAAGTTGCAATACTTACACAAAGAGAATGGGGATTAAAAGATTTATCAAAAGAAGAGTTCGAACTAAAAGTAAAAAATAAGATGATTAAAATAAAATCAAATTTTAATAGGAGTAATTATTGCAAATTAATATTATTAGATAACGATATTCTAGTAGGATTTATCTCAATATTTCCGACAGACGGAGAGGAAAAAACAGATTTGTCCCCCTGGTATTCAACAATGTTTGTTAAAGAAGAATATAGAGGAAAAGGCTATTCTAAAATATTAAATAATGCTATTCTATTAGAAGCCAAAAAAAGAAACATTAGTAGATTATATTTAAAGACTGATTTAGAGAACTATTATGAAAAATTTGGTGCAAAATTTTTGGAAGTATTATCTACTGGAGAAAAATTATATTGTTTGGATGTATCAATAAACAGAATATCAATTATAGGTGGCTCAGGAAGCGGAAAAAGTACGTTAACAGATATATTATCAAATGAATTAAATATACCTTCTATACATTTAGACAGTATAAATTACAAACCTAATTGGGTTGAAATAAATAAAGATGAAAGAGATGCAATAATTTCTTCAAAAGCAAATGAGCAAAGATGGATTATTGATGGAAATTATAATAAAACATTAAAAGAGAGATTAGAAAAAGCAGATTTAGTAATTTGGTTAGATTACTCTAGTTTTACACATATTAAAGGTGTAATTAAAAGAATTATTAAAAATTATGATAAAGAAAAGCCAGATATACCAGGTTGCAAAGAACGTTTAAATTTTACCTTTTTAAAATATGTGCTAACATATAATAAGAAAAAGAGACCTAAAGTTCTGAAAATTTTAAAGGATATTCCTAGTGAAAAAGTGTTGATTTTTAAGAGACAAAAGGACTTAAATAGTTGGATTAAAACTTTTACACATAATGAAAATATATTAGAAAATATTAAGTGAAATGAAAAATAGTTGTTGCAGGAGAAATATTATGCTACATAAAATGAAATTAGATAAAAGTATAGAAGATGTTTTTAATTTTAAAGCAAAAGTACAATATCAGAATAATTATAAAAATAACTAGAAATAAAAAACTAGTTATTTTTTTGTTGAATAGGAAAAATTGCATAGCAATTTTTCGCGTCGACAAATCTTTACGCTTCTTCGAGAACTTAAATATATATAGTTAAGTTAGAAAAGTAAAGAAATATTAAAAGATTTCAATAAGGTTACATTTTTAATACTATTTCAGAATTTATAGAGGGGAAAATTAGTAATAAAAATTTTTGAACTTAATAAAATTGAAAGAGAAAATCTGAAAGGAAAAATAGAAAGAAGGTAAAAAGTATTGGCTGGAAGAAAATCAAAATATTCCTTGGAAAGTTCAAATGTTCAGAAAGCAAAAATATGGTCTGTTGCAATATATATAAGACTTTCACAAGAAGATAGTGACAATGGCGATGAAAAACAAGAAAGCAACAGTATCACGAGCCAAAAGGCACTACTAAATGAATTTATTGAAGAACATGATGATTTGATTGTTTATGATATTTATGTAGATGATGGTTACACTGGAACAGATTTTGAGAGACCAGGATTTCAAAGGTTATTAGAAGATATGAGAAAAGGAAATATAAACTGTGTTTTAGTAAAAGACCTATCAAGGCTTGGAAGGAACTATATAGAAGTTGGAAATTACATGGAGCAGATATTTCCGCTATTTAATATTAGATTTATTGCCATAAATGATAATGTAGATAGCTATAAAGATCCTACAAGTACAAATACAATATTAGTACCATTTAAAAATTTAATTAATGATGAATATTGTAGAGATACATCTATAAAAATTAAGTCAGCACTAAATGGAAGAAAAAAGAAGCGGAGAGTTTGTAGGAGCATTTCCAGCATATGGGTATATAAAAAGTCCAGAAGACAATCATAAATTAATTATTGATGAAGAAGCAGCTGAAGTTGTAAGAAAAATTTTCGACTGGAAAGTAAATGAAGGTTTAGGTAATTTAAAAATATGCCATAAACTAAATGATATTGGGATTTTAAATCCAACAGGATATAAAAAGAAAAAGCTAAATCAAAATTATAATAATTGTAAAATAATAAAAGAAGATTATTCGTGGTGTCCATCTACAGTAAGAAATATATTAAAAAATGATATTTACATAGGAAATATTACTCAGGGTAAAAGAAAGGTAAAAAGTTATAAAGTTCATAAAGTAGAACAAGTACCAGAAGATGAATGGATTACAGTAGAAAATATGCATGAGCCTATTATAGAAAAAGAATTATTTGAAAAAGCACAAAATATGCAAAAAGTTGATACCAGAGTGCAAGATAATGGGATTTTAAGCATGTGGGCAGGTATACTAAGGTGTAGAGATTGTGGCAGGGCAATGCATAAAAAATATTGTAAAAATAAAAGTGGAAAGGTTTATGAATATTACATATGTGGCACATATAGAAAAAAGTCTAACAAATTATGTACAAAGCACACTTTAAAAGTTGAAGAATTAGAAAAGGCAGTATTGGAAGTAATTAAATTACATATAAATTGTATAGATATTACAAGATTATTAGATGAAAAAAATAAATTAAATTCAAAAAAATCAGTGTCTGAGAAGATGGAGAATATGAGACAAGCAAGAAAAAAAGATATAGAAAAGTTAAAAAATTTAAAAAGAGGGTTATATGAAGACTGGAAAAACAAAGATATAACAAAAGAAGAATATGTGGAGTATAAACAAAAATATGAAAGAGACATTGAAAAGATAAAAGAAATAATAGAAAACTTAGATAAACAAAAAGGAAAACAAGAAAAAATTATAAATGGGAATAGTCTATGGATAGAAAATTTTAAAGTATATAAAAATATAACGGAACTAGATAGAGATATTATAACAGAGTTAATTGATTACATAGAGGTGCATGAAAATAAAAAAATAACAATTCATTTTAAATTTATGGCTGAACTAGATAAGATATTAGACTACATAGATAATAAAAAAGTTGCAATTAGTAAAATAGTATAGGCATATTCTAGTAACAAAAAAATTTTAAATTCTAACATCTAATTATTAAATTGTAGTGACAAAATACACCAAGGAGGTGGTGTGGCAGCACCAGTTGGAGGGCAAGTACTATCAGAAGTTTTGCCATATATAGAAGCAAATAAAGATGATGAACAAGCAGAAGAAATAGAAAAAGTGATAGTTCCTAAAGTTGAGGGGAAAAGTATAAAAGAAGCAAAAGAAATATTAAAAGAAATGGGATTGGAAGTGATATTGGAAGAAGAAGTAGAAGATGAAGATACTGAGATTGTAGAAAATCAAGTTCCTAAATATGAAATCCAAGTAAATAAGGGAAGTAATGTATATATAAGATAAATAAATATAAAATCATATCATGATTTATGTCAACTATTTTGACAAAACTTTGACAAAGTAGTATAATTAAATTATGTAAATGAAAAGGAGGAATAGACATGGATTATGATGTAATAAAAATCTCCAGAGTTGAAGCAAGAAAGGTTTTAGAAGATATAAAAAAAATAAATTTAAGTAAATTAAATGAAATGCAATTAATGGAATTAAGAAAAATAGAAAGAGTATTAGATGAAGAAAGTGAACGTGTTGCTCAAATACTTTTAAGTAGAAAAGGAGAAGGATCTATAGAAGACGAAAAATGGAAAGAAAATTTAGAAGAAGCGAAAATAATCATAGATATGAATATTAAGAAATATTATGAATGGCTCGAAGAAGTAAAACAGTCTATTTCTAATAATAGAATTGATGCAATGGAGAATATTGTAAATAGGAATTCAGACAAAAGAGCTAAATTTATGAGCCAAATAAATGTTCCACAAGAGCAATTACAACAAAGACAAACAATAAGAACAGAAATTGATAAAACAAATAGAGAGAAAGTAGACATAAAAGGAAGAAAAACTAAAAGAGGTAAAAATAAGAGAAAATTGACCAAAAAACAAATTTCAATAAGAAGAATAGGAAAATTAATAGCTACTGGAATTATAGTCGGTGGAGGAATAGCTTTTGCTGTAACTAATGCTAATGCACAAACAGCAGATATGAAAAAAGGTCTTATTGATACAATTAATGGTTCATCAGATAAAAGATATTTAGAAGATAAATTTAATATTAGTCAATTAGATGAATTTTTACAGTTAGAAGCAAGAATAGACGAGATATCAAATGGAAGTGATATACATGTAACAGATGAGAATTTTATTGAAGATGCAAATAAATTAAGTTCAGTAATGAAAAATACTGTTTTAGATAAGCTTTCAGAAGCAAAAGGGTATAATATTGATGAAGGAGATATAAAAGTAGATAATAAAAAGGAACAAGGAGAAAGTAATAAAATTTATGATACTAAAGAAGGGGAAATATATATAAATGATCAAATAACAAATGTACCTGAAGACTTAGAAAAAGCTATAATTGGTGTATGGGGCGAAACTGATATAGAAAAACCAGTTGTTCCAATTGAAAAAACAATAGAAGACGTATTAAGTGATGAAATGACAAAACAAGAGGGCTATACTGAAATAGCTGAATATTTAGATATTACAAGAACAATTATGGCAGAAAAATATAGAACAGATTTAGGAGAAATAAAGATAGATTCAACAAGAAGTAAAGAGATAAGCGAATTAGTAAATTCTGAGAAAGAAAAAGCAGAAAAATTAAAAGAATCAAATGAAATAGAGAGATAGTTAAAGAATAAATCAGAAAGCCTTAAAATTAGTACTAATTTTAAGGCTTTACTCATTGGCTTTACTATTTATTCATTCATAAATTATTAAATAAATTAATTTTTTGAAGCTTAAAACTTGTACAAAATGGCTAAATGTGATATATATATATTATCAGAAAAAGGAGGACGTGATAATTTTGGGAGAAGAATATATTGAAGATAGAAAAAAAACAGTATTGGTTGTTGATGATGAAAGACCAATAATAGATGTTATAGTATATAATTTAAATAAAGAAGGATATCAAACATTAGAAGCAGAAGACGGAATACAAGCTTTAGAAATTGCCATGAAAGAAAAGCCTGATTTAATGTTACTTGATATAATGCTTCCTAAAATGGATGGTCTTACAGTTTGCAAAAGAATAAAGCAATCATTAAATATTCCAGTATTAATGATATCTGCTAAAGATACAGAAGTGGACAAAATTGTGGGGTTAGAATTAGGAGCAGATGATTATATAACTAAACCTTTTAATGTAAGAGAATTAGTTGCAAGAGTAAAAGCTAATCTAAGAAAAGTAGAGGCAAGAAATAAGACTGATATAGATAAAAAAGAAAATATTCAAGCAGAAAAGAAAAATGATACTATAAAATTGGGAGAATTAGAATTAAATCTTGAGAGGTTTGAGGCAAAAGCAAGAGGAGAAGTAATAGATTTAACTTTAAGAGAATTTGAGGTTATAAAATATTTAGCTATGCAACCAGGGCAAGTTGTAACAAGAGAAACGCTTTTAGAAAAAGTATGGGGATATGAATATTATGGAGATATACGTACAGTAGATGTTACTGTAAGAAGAATAAGAGAGAAAATAGAAAAGGATACTGCAAATCCCAAAATATTAATAACGAAAAGAGGAGTAGGCTATTATATAGCTGCAAAATAATATGGCAAAAAATATACAATGGAAAATAATATTAATTTTTTTCTTCCTAGGAATGATCACAATTGTTGGAACAGGCATATTTTTCATATATATATTAGAACAAATGAACCCACAAATTTCAGGTATGCCAATAGATTCAACTGAAAAGTTAGCAGAGTTAGTATCTGCACAAATAGATCAAACTAAAATTGTTATAGTTTTAATGTTATTACTCTTTGGGGTAATAACTGTTCTTGTAGGCATATTTGTGTCAAAATCAGCGATCAAACCAATTACTAA
Source organism: uncultured Clostridia bacterium (assembly GCA_944388605.1). GTDB lineage: Bacteria > Bacillota > Clostridia > TANB77 > CAG-508 > CALXJJ01. The sequence continues at coordinate 32,241 of CALXJJ010000010.1, read as the reverse complement.
GTTAATAAAAAGCACTAAAAAAATAGTTGAAGAAGAAAATATAAAAATCGAAGACAATAAGAACTTAACAGAAATAGATGAATTAGTAAATGCTGTAGAATTAATGACTGGAAAGTTAAAACAAAATTTAACAGAAGTAAAAACTCAAAAAAAGCAAATAGAAACTATATTGTTACATATGACTGATGGTATAATTGCTTTTGATAGAGATGGAAATATAACTCATATCAATCCAGCTGCAAAGAAATTATTAAAAATAGAAGAAGATCAAAATACTTTTGATTCTATTTTTAGTAAGATTAATGTAGAAATTAATATGGAAAAGATTATATATTTAGATAATTGGACATCATCAGAGCAGAAGGTTAATATAGATGATAATTATATTAAATTATTATTTGCACCATTTAAGGATGAATTTGATAGACCTTCTGGAGTTATGGTAATGATTCAAGATATAACAGAACATGTAAAACTAGATAATATGAGAAAAGAATTTGTAGCAGATGTATCGCATGAACTAAAAACACCAATAACATCAATAATGGGATATAGTGATACACTTCTTGAAGGAGAATATGATAAAGAAACAAGTGATAAGTTTTTAAATGTTATTGCATCAGAAGCAAGAAGAATGGCAAGACTAGTAACAGATTTATTAACTTTATCAAGATATGACAGTAATAAAGCAAAATATGAAAAAACAGAATTTGATTTAGGAGAATTAGTAAAGCGAGCACAAGAAAAATTGCAAGTAGAAATAAACAAGAAAAATCACAATGTTACGTGTTTTGTAACAGCTAATGTTCCTCCTGTTATAGCAGATAAAGATGGAATAGAAAGAGTTGTACTCAATATATTAACAAATGCTATAAAATATACACCAGATCATGGAGAAATAAATATATATGTTGGTTTTGTATATAATGATGCATATATAAAAGTAAAAGATAATGGGATAGGAATACCAGAAGAAGATTTAACTAGAATATATGATAGATTTTATCGTGTTGATAAAGCTCGTACAAGAGAATTAGGTGGTACTGGATTGGGCTTATCAATAGCTAAAGAGATATTAGACAGAAATGAAGGAAGTATAGATATAAAAAGTATTGTAGGTAAAGGAACAGAAGTAGTAATTAGGATAAAAGCTAAACAAAACGAGTAAATTCTTAGATTGGAAGGTAATGTATAATGGTAATTAATGAAAAAGTTAAAGATATATTAGAATGGGTTTTATGTATATTAATAGCATTAGTATTAGCCATTTTAGTAAGATATTTCGTTGGAACACCAACTGTAGTAAAACAATATTCAATGTATCCAACTTTAAAACAAAATGAAAGATTAATACTAAATAGATTATCAAGAACAATAGGCGAAATGCCTAAAAGAGGAGATATAATTACATTTGAAGAACCTAGTAAAGTTAGTGTAGATATAACAGAAGCAAATTTAGATAATCCAGTAGCAGAGTATAATAATGAGCCAGAAAGCATATGGGGAAAATTTGTATATAATGTTTTAGAAATAGGGAAAAGAAGTTATATAAAAAGAGTTATAGCATTACCTGGAGAACATGTAAAAATAGAAAATGGAAAAGTATATATTAATGGGGAAGAATTAAAAGAAGACTATTTAGAACCAAATGTTACAACAAATACAGAAGATGCACTAGGAAATGAGTTCCCATTTACAGATTTTACAGTTCCAGAAAATTGTATATTTGCAATGGGAGACAATAGAGCACATAGTACAGATTGTAGAGAGTTTGGATGCATTCCATTAGAAAAAATAGAGAGTAAAGTTTGGATTAGATTTTGGCCATTAAATCAATTTGGAAAAATAGATAAATAATGTAATAAAACATCTGGAGGTACTGACAATGAGTTTTGAAAAATTAATAGGAAATAAAAAAGTAAAAAGAATATTAAATAATATAGTTGAGAGCAATAATGTATTACATAGTTATATGTTTATAGGAAAAACTGGAATAGGTAAGAAAGAATTTGCAAAAGAATTTGCAAAATCAATTTTATGTAATGAAGAATATAAAAAACCGTGTGAAAATTGTAAATCTTGTATAGGATTTGAAGAAAATAATAATCCTGATTTTAAAATGATTGAAGCAGATGGAAAGAGTATAAAAATTGATCAAATAAGGGAATTAACAGAAAAAATAGTAGAAAAACCTATTATATCTAGTAAAAAAGTATATATTATAAATGATGCAGATTGTATGACAAAAGAAGCACAAAATAGTTTATTAAAAACTTTAGAAGAGCCACCAGAATATGCAGTATTGATTTTAATAGTAGAGAATGAAAGTAAAATGCTAAATACTATAAGATCACGTTGCATAAAAATAGAATTTAATATAATTGAAAAAGAAGAATTAAAATTGTATATGAATAATATTTCTGATAATATATTAGAAGCATGTGAAGGAAGTATAGGAAAGCTAAATAGTATATTAGAAAAAAAAGAAATGTATGAAGAAATTGAAAATTTTGTGGAAAAAATGCATACATATAATGCATTAGATATATTAAATAATGCAGAAATATTATATAATAATAAAGAAGATATATTAGAAATATTAGATTATATGATATTTTTACTATATAAAAGAATTTTAGAAAATAAATCAATAAGAATAATAAATATAATAGAAGAAATAGAAAAAACCAAAAAAAGGATAATATCTAATAGTAATTTTGATATGTCTATAGATAATTTATTATTTAATATAACAGATAATATGTAGAAGGGGTAAAAGATGAGGGTTATAGGTGTTAGATTTAAAAAAATGGGTAAAATTTATTTTTTTAACCCAGAAAAATGGAAAATAAAAAAAGGAGATAAAGTAATAGTTGATACTACTCAAGGAATTGATATAGGAGAAGTTGAGATAGAAAATAGAATATTACAATGTAATAAATCATATCAAGAAATAAAGCCGATTATAAGAGTGGCAAATAAGGAAGATTTGAAACAATATGAGCATAAGCTAAAAAAAGAAAAAGAAGCTTTTGATATTTGTAATGAAAAAATAAAAGAATATAAATTAAGGATGAATTTAACAGATGTTGAATATAGATTTGATAATAGTAAATTATTGTTTTATTTTACTTCAGACATAAGAGTTGATTTTAGAGATTTAGTAAAAGATTTAGCAAGTATATTTAAAACAAGAATAGAGTTAAGGCAAATAGGAGTAAGAGATGAAGTAAAAAGAATTGGTGGAAATGGAATATGTGGAAGAGAATTATGTTGTTGTTCATTTTTAGGAGATTTTGAAACAGTATCTATAAAAATGGCAAAAGAACAAAATTTATCTTTAAATCCATCAAAAATTTCTGGAAATTGTGGAAGATTAATGTGTTGCTTAAAATACGAACAAGAAGTATATGAAGAAAAATTGAGTAGATTACCAACAGTTGGAACATTAGTAGGTACACCAGAAGGAAATGGAATTGTAGAAAATGTAGAAATATTAAATGAAATTATATCAGTAAAAATAGGTAGTGGAGAGGAATCATATTATAGAAAATATAATGTTAAAGATGTAAAAATATTGAAAAAAGCGGAATACAAAATAATAAATGAAGAAGAAAACGAACATAAGAAAGAATTAGAAGAACTTGAAGAATTAGAGAAAAAAGATATGAAAAATAGAGAGCAATAATATAAGGAGGTGAAAATATGGCATATAAAATAGATAAAGATAAATGTATAGGATGTGGAGCATGTGCAGCTGAATGTCCTGTTGGATGTATTTCAAAAGATGATGATGGAAAATTTGTTATAGATGCAGATACATGCATAGGATGTGGAGGATGTGCTAATATTTGTCCATCTGGAGCTCCAGAAGAAAAAGAATAAAAAATCTAGGAATTTTATTCCTAGATTTTTTATGCAAAATAGCAAAAATTATTTATTTTCTATTTGATTTGTTATTTTTTCTAATGCTAACAATTCTTCCCATCTTCTATCTACTTCTTTTTGAAATTCTTCTATCATCCATTCATTACCTGGTAAGAACATATGCTTAAAACGTTTTTGTGGACGTAAAAATTCTTCAATAGGAAGTTTTTTAGCAGGTTTATATGTTATTTTATATTTTCCATCCACTACTTCATATAATGGCCAATAACATGTATCTGCTGCAAGTTTATTTATAGGCATTAACATATCTGTAGGATAACCCCATCCTCTAGGACAAGGAGCAAGAACATTCAAAAATGTAGGACCTTCTGTATATATAGCTTTTTCAGCTTTTTCATATAAATCCTTAAAATTAGCTAAGGCTAAAGTTTGTGCTACATATGGTAAATGATGTGAAGCCATAATTTCTGTTAAATCTTTTCTTTCTTGCATTTTTCCTGGTACAACTTTTCCCGCAGGTGATGTTGTTGTATCTGCAAAATGAGGTGTTGCTGAAGAACGTTGGATACCTGTATTCATATAAGCACCATTATCATAACATACATATGTCATGTCATGACCTCTTTCCATAGCTCCAGATAAACTTTGAATACCTATATCATAAGTACCACCATCACCACCAAAAGCTATAAATTTTGTATTTTTATCTTTAGGTAATTTACCTTGTCTTTTCATTGACTTATAAGCAGCTTCTGCACCTGAACAAGTTGCAGCTGTACATTCAAATGCAGTGTGAATATATGAGCATGACCAAGATGTATATGGATAAATACAAGATGAAACTTCCATACACCCTGTAGCATTAGCAACTACAGCATGATCACCTTCCTTTAAAGCTCTCATAATCATTCTTGCTACTGGTGGAGCACCACAACCTGCACACATTCTGTGACCAGATTCAAATATTGCTGGCTTTTTAGCAACAATTTCTTTAACATTATATGCCATATTATTCATCTCCTCTTAATCCAAAATTTCTATATGGGTTATCAACTATTCCAGTTTTAGCTATTTGTGCTAAATCAGAATAAACTTTTTCTATTTGCTTAGAAGTAGTATCTCTACCACCTAAACCATATACATAGTTTACAGTTGGCACGAAAGTTTTATTTACAAACATAGCAGACGTAATATCTGTAAATAAAGGAGCACCACATGCATTTAAACCTGTAGCTTTATCTAAAACAGCAATAGCTTTTGCATTAGATAGAGCTTTAGCAATTTCTTCAGCTGGGAATGGTCTATATACACGAATTTTTAAAAGACCAGCTTTTATATTTTGCTCTCTTAATTTATCTACAACATCTTTTGTTGTTCCTGCTGTTGAATTCATACAAACTATTACCAATTCTGCATCATTCATTTTATATTCTTCAAAAAATCCATATTTTCTTCCTGTTAGTTTTTCAAACTCTTTTGCAACTTCTAGAATAACTCTTTTGGCATTATTCATTGCGACTGCTTCTTGATGTTTGTGTTCAAAGAAGAAAGGTTGCAAATCTAGAGGACCAACAGCCATAGGATTATTTGCATCTAATAAATAATGTTCTGGATTATATGTTCCTACAAATTCTTTTACTTTATCATCTTCTAATAATTCTATATTTTCAATAGCATGTGAGGTTATAAATCCATCTTGACATACTGCAAGAGGAAGCATAACATCTTTATTCTCAGCAATTCTATGTGCCATTATTAAATTATCATATGCTTCTTGGTTATTTTCAGAAAAAAGTTGTATCCAACCAGAATCTCTAATTCCCATTGCATCTGAATGATCATTATGTATGTTAATAGGACCAGAAATAGTACGATTGACTAAAGGCATAACAATAGGAAGTCTTGATGAAGCAGCTATATGAATCATTTCCCACATTAATGCTAAACCGTTAGAAGATGTAGCAGTCATAGCTCTTGCACCTGCAGCTTCAGCACCAATACAAGCACTCATCGCACTATGTTCACTTTCTACTGCTACAAACTCTGTATCTACAGATCCGTTACTAACAAAAGTTGAAAAATATTGTGGAATTTCTGTAGAAGGAGTTATAGGAAAAGCTGCAACAACATCTGGATTAATTTGTTTCATTGCTATTGCAGATGCTTCATTTCCACTTAAACGTTCTCTTATTGACATTATTCTTCACCTTCCTCTTTCATTATTATAGCTGTAAAAGGACATGCTTTTGAACAAACTCCACATCCTTTACAAAAATCATAATTAAAATCTTTTCTTTTTTGATCTTCTCCAACAGGTATTGCATTATCTGGGCAAACTGCGAAACATAATCCACATTGTTTACATTTGTCATGTAAGAAAACTGGCTTTACACTTCTCCAATCTCCTGTTTTAAATGTAAGGGAATTTCCAGCTTCATAGATAGCTCCACCAGGGGTCATTTCTTGCCAAGGGGTATTTTTATCTATCATATATATTCCTCCTTAATTATCTATTTTTTTTATTGAATTTAAAGCAAGTTCTAATGCTTTCATGTTTCCATCTATAACTTCAGGTTTTTTTGCAAATTTATGTTTAAAAGAACCTTTCATATCTTCCAAAAATTCTTTTTCATCCATTATGTTTGCAACTTTAACAATTGCTGCAAGCATTGGTGTATTAGGAAAATATTTTCCTAAAGCTTCAATAGATACTTTTTTGGCATCTATTGTATAAATTCTACCTTTATAACCTTTTAAAACTTTTTTTAAATATTCATCACTTTTGGTTGTATTAATAACAATTGCACCTGTTTCTTTTAGACCTGCTGTAACATCTACACTTTCAAGAAGTGTATCATCTACAACTACAACATAATCAGGTTCATAAATATTACTGTGAATTCTTATTGGATTATTACTAATTCTGTTATATGCTGTAATAGGTGCTCCCATTCTCTCTGGACCATATTCAGGAAAACCTTGAATATATTTACCAGTATTAAATGCAGCATCAGCAAGAAGTAAAGAAGCAGTTTTTGCACCTTGTCCACCTCTACCATGCCATCTGATTTCAAGTAAATCATTTGTCATAAATATATCATTCCTTTCATTTGGGATTAAAGTAAGTATATGCCTAAATCACTAATATGTCAAGTAAAAAATAAGGTAATTAAGTTAAGAAAAAAGTATTGCAAAAAATATTAGATATGTGTATAATATGGCTAATAGGCTAAAAGATATAATGAAAGGAAGAATGCTAAAGATGAAAATTTTTAAAGATGAAAAAGGATCAGCAGCAGTTTATACAACTGTAACAATGGTTTTTCTTGTTACTTTGTTAGTTGCATTATATTCATATAATTTATCTGTAAGAAAGGCACAATTAAAAGAAGTGCAAGGAATAAAGCAAATATATGAAGAAGAAGTAAATAGTGTAGATGAGGTATATGATAAAATAGCAGAAGATGAAGAAATAAAGATTGCAGATTTAAAAGGAAAAGAAGAATTAGATAAAACAACTCCTGCATTAGATGATAATGATAAAACAGTTTGGATTCCAAAGGGATTTAGAGTAGATGAAGAATCATCTACAAACCAAGATGAAGGAATAGTAATAACAGACAAAGAAGGAAATGAATTTGTATGGGTGCCAGTGCAAGATCCTACTACAATGTTTGTTTATCAAACAGCTAAATTAAGTGACGGTGTAACAACTACAAATAAGTATAGTAAATTAAGAGTAAGATCAGGAGATACTTTTACAGATGGAATTCCAGGAAGTAGTAATGTAAGAGAGCCAGACGTATTAACAGATTATGATGATAATAGTAGTTATATAGGAGGATTAGGATATAGTGATATAACAGATATGGCAGAAGATCTATTAAGAGAATATAATGAAATGGCAAGGAGTATAGAGACATACCATGGATTTTATATAGGAAGATATGAATTATCTGGTACAGAAGAGAATCCAACAGTACAATCAGGAAAAGTATTAACAGCAAGTTCTAACAATTGGTATGACATGAATCAATTATGTAAAAATATAATAAAGAATAATACAGATGTAAAAAGTATAATGATATATGGATGTCAGTGGGATGAAACAATGTCATGGTTAAAGAATACAAAATTTAGTGCTGAACAAGGAAAAGTAGACTCAGATTCAAGTAGTTGGGGAAATTATAACCGTTCTCCAAAAGAAACAGGAAAAGATACAACATATGAAGCAAATAAAATTTATGATTTAGCAGGAAATTATTCAGAATGGACACAAGAGGCTACAGGAACAGGAGGTCGAATTTTAAGAGGAGGATATTATAATAATATGAGTACAGTTGCTCCAGCGTCAGATCGTAATTATGATTTTGTAACCAATGGAAATGCTGTTTATACTACAAGGGCTTCACTAATTATAAGTTAAAATAACTAAAAACAAAAGTTATGAAATATTAATTCTGATATTATCATTGGAATGAGGAGCTTTAACAATATAAACAGTAAATGTTGTAATAGTATAAATTTATATAACATTATAATTATGCATAAGTTACTTGCATAATATAAAGAATTATAGTATAATAGTAAACATAATATTTATAAAAAGGAGTACTTAATATGTCTAAAGTAATTTTCAGCACACGGGAAGTAAAAAACGGAATTGAGATTTCTGGAGTAGATTCAGAACGTCTAGTTACTATAAGACAAAAGAATGGAGAGATAAAAACAGAATGGAAAAGTAGTGAAAGTGTTTATGAATTAATATGGAAGTTATCATATCTTGTAATAAAAGTGTCACTATTCATAGGCGTTTTAGCTTATAGCTATGTACTTACATGTAGAATATTAGAAAGCATTAGGATAAGTTTAGTATTTGCAATAATTTATCAAATATTAGAAATTATGTTACGTAAATTATGTGTGAACAGAAATAAAATGAATGCTGCAAAAAATATGATGATAAATGCATACTATAATATTATTGGAATGCCAACAATTCAGGAGTTAAGAGAATTTGATAAATTTTCTTATACAAGTGTAATAAATAGTAAAATGGAGATATTAATGATAACAATTTGCTTGTATTTTACAACATTTATTACTAATGCAAGATATGTATTTTTAGCAATAATATTTAGTATAGCTATACCACATATTTTAAAAGCAATTGGAGCATTTAATATATTTCAAATCTTAATGCTAAGTGATCCAACTGACCAAGAGTTGGAAATTGCTGTAAAAGCGATTCAAACATGGGAGAATGAAAAAGAATAATAAGTAACTCCACTCTCAGACAAATTATATTTGCCTGAGAGTTTTTTTTGCATTATTCTTGACCTTTTTAGCATTTGCGTATATAATATAATTGTTTAAGTTTATGCATTTTAAATATACGGTGCACAGAAAGATTAAAAAGCAATTTTTATACTTCTAAGATACTTATATTTAATCATATAAATAAAAAGATATCTTAGAAGCTAGATTTAATCTGTCTAATCATTCAAGGAGGAAATAATATGGGAGAAGTTATAGTAATTACATCAGGAAAAGGCGGAGTAGGAAAAACAACAACAACTGCCAATTTGGGTGCAAGTTTAGCACTAATGGGTAAAAAAGTAGTTTTAGTAGATACAGATATAGGACTTCGTAATTTAGATGTAGTAATGGGCTTAGAAAATCGAATTGTATATGACATAGTAGATGTAGTAGAAGAAAAATGCAAACTAAGACAAGCTTTAATAAAAGATAAACGTTTTAGTGATTTATTTTTGCTTCCAGCAGCTCAAACAAGAGATAAAAGTGCCGTAAATGAAGAACAAATGAAAGATTTAACAAATAAACTAAGAGAAGAATTTGATTATATATTAATAGATTGTCCAGCAGGAATAGAACAAGGATTTAAGAATGCAATTGCAGGTGCTGATAGAGCAATAGTTGTAACAACGGCAGAAATATCAGCAATTAGGGATGCAGATAGAATAATCGGGCTTTTAGAAGCATCGAGTATAAAAAATCCAGAACTAATAATAAATAGGTTAAGACCTAATATGGTTAAAAGAGGAGAAATGATGGATATTGATGATATTGTAGATTTATTATCAATAGAATTAATAGGTGTAGTACCAGATGATGAATTTATTATTACACAAACAAATAAAGGAGAACCTGTTGTACAAAATAAAAAAGCACCTTCAGGAAAAGCGTATATGGAAATAGCAAGAAGAATATTAGGAGAAAATTTTGAAATAACAATTCCTGGTGTTGAGAAAGGTTTTTTTGCGAAACTGAAGAATTTTTTCAAAAGAAAATAGAAAAACACTAATTAGGAGGAATAAGAATGTTTGAAAACATTATAAACTTTTTTAAGAGAAAAGGAAAAAATGAAATGGAAGATATAAAAACTAAAGAAACAAAATCAAAAAATACTGCAAAAGAAAGATTGCATTTAGTATTAATGCAAGATAGAGCAAATATGTCAGCAGATTTTTTAGATATGATGAAACAAGAAATAATAGATGTTATTAAAAAATATATAGATGTGGATGAAAATGCAATAGATGTTAAATTGGAAAATAAAACAGAACCTGATGGCACAATAGGAGCTCCAGCATTATATGCTAATATTCCAATTATTAGTATAAAGAATGAAGCAAGAAAAATTGAAAAATTAAAAGAAGAAGAAAAACCTAAAGAAAATGAGGAGGAGAAAGAAGAAAAAATAGAAGAAATAGAGAAAGAAGAAACTGAAAAAGAACCAGAAGAAGATATACAAGAAAAAGAAGAAAATAATCAAGTAAAAAAAGAAGAAGAAAAACAAGACAATAATACATAAGAGGTTAGAAAATGAGAAAAAAAATACTTAAAAATATGGATTGGGGAATTTTAATATGTGTGCTAATCCTAACTATAATAGGATTAGTAGCTTTATTTTCTGCTACTCAATCTACTGATTATGACGAATTCAAAAAGCAAATTATGTGGATATGTATAAGTATACCAGTTGTTATTGCTATAATAGCAATAGACTATAGTTATATTGTAAAAGTAGCTCCAATATTTTATGGTATATTTATAATATTATTAATAGCAGTATTATTTACAGAACCTATTAATGGTGCAACAAGTTGGTTCGATTTAGGTTCATTTACACTGCAACCAGCAGAATTTGCTAAAATATTTGTAGTAATTGTATTTGCTATGGCAATAACTAAAGTGCAAGAAAGAGATGTGGATTCAATAAGTAATCCATGGAAATTATTTTTAGCATTGCTTACAGTTTTAGTCCCAGTACTATTAATAATAAAACAACCAGATTATGGTACTGCTATGGCTTTTATAGTGGCAACAGTAATAATGTTGTTTGTAGCGGGAATAAAGAAAAGGTATATTTTTATATCAATATTACTAATAGCAGTAACACTGCCATTAATGTATTTTTTTATATTGCCAGAACATGCAAAAACAAGGATAGATGTATTTTTAAATCCAGAATTAGATCCAAGAGGCTCAGGATATAATGTAATACAATCAAAACTTGCAATTGGTTCAGGTCAATTGTTTGGAATGGGAATATTAAAAGGAAACCAAACTCAATTAGGTTTTTTATATCCCAAAACGACTGATTTTATATTTTCTGTGATAGGAGAAGAAATGGGATTTATAGTTGCATCTATAATTGTAGTTGTTTATGTAATATTAATTACAAAAGCTATATACATAGCAAAAACTGCAAAAGATGATATAGGAGCATATATAGCAGCAGGAATAGCAGGAATATTTTTATTTCACATGGTAGAGAATATTGGAATGACAATAGGACTATTACCTATAACAGGGGTACCATTACCTTTTGTAAGTTATGGTGGAAGTTCTTTGTTAACTAATTTTATATTAATAGCAATATTACTAAATATTAGTGGTAGAAGGCAAAAAGCTATATTTGTAGAGTAATTATAAGGAATGAAGAAAAATGATAAGAATTTTAAGTATAGGGAATATTGAACTAAAAAATAATATATTTTTAGCACCTATGGCAGGTATTACAGACCTGCCATTTAGAATTATTTGTAAGGAATTTGGAGTAGGATTAACATGTACAGAAATGGTAAGTAGCAAAGGAATATATTATAAAGATGAAAAAACAAAAAAGTTATTGAATATGAAAGGAGAAAAAAGACCTATTGCAGTTCAAATATTTGGTAGTGATGTACAAGCAATGGGAGTATCAGCTAATGAAGTTTCTAAAGTCGCAGATATAGTGGATATAAATATGGGATGTCCAGCACCGAAAATAGTTAAAAATGGAGATGGAAGTAAATTACTATTAAATATCAAATTAGCAGAGGAAATAGCGAAAACAGTAGTAAAAAATTCTACAAAACCCGTTACAGTAAAGATAAGGAAAGGTTTTAACAATTCTAATATAGTTGCAGTAGAGTTTGCACAAATGTTAGAAAATGTAGGTATAAGTGCAATTACAATACATGGGAGAACAAGAGAAGAATATTATACAGGGAAAGCTGATTGGGATATAATAAAAAAAGTCAAAGAAGCGGTAAAAATACCAGTTATAGGAAATGGTGATGTAAAATCAAGAGAAGATGTAAAAAAAATGTTTGAACAAACTGGGGTAGATGGAATAATGATAGGTAGAGCTTCTATTGGTAAACCATGGATTTTTAAACAAATTTTAGAAAATTCAGATTGGGAGCCAAGTAAAAAAGAAAAATTAAATATTATATTAAAACATTTAAGAATGGAAGTAGAAGAAAAAGGAGAAAATATTGGGATAAAAGAAATGAGAAAACATATATGTGCATATATAAAGAACATGGAAAATGCTTCTGTTTTTAGAGATAAAGTAAATAAAATAGATAGTTTAACAGAAGTAGAAAAATCACTAATAGAATATTTTGAAAATTAAAAACATATAGTAATAAAGAATAGTATATATTTATACTATTCTTTTTCTTCTACAATAGGAAAGTCATCCTTTCCTATTGTAGAAAAATCGCTACGCTCCAACGAATGCACACAATTTTCCAGAAAGGGGAGGTTATTTTGAAAAAAAAGAGTAAAACAAAAAAAATCAAATTCATTATTTTATTTTTAATAACATTAATAATTTTTATTACAATTTTTATTAAAAATCATTATAAATTTTCTGAAAATGGGAACAATATAAATAGTAAACAATCAGAAGAGATTGTTAATGATATATTAAATATTAGTTCCTATAAAGCAGAAATAGAAATGACTGTAACAGGAAATAAAAATACAAGCAAATATAAAATGACACAAGCATATACAAAACCTAATATATGTACGCAAGAAATAATAGAACCAAGCAATATAGCAGGACTTAAAATAATGTATAATGAAAATACATTATATATAAATAATACTAACTTGAATTTAGAAACAATATATAAAGATTATCCATATATAGCAGAAAATATTATATGGCTTAGTGATTTTATAAATATATATTCTAATGATAATAACAAAGAACTTGTAGAAGAAAAAGAGGAAATAGTTTTAAAATGCAAAAAAGAAGGTAATAAATATAATGTATATTATGAATTAAATATAGACAAAAAAACAGGAAAACCAACAAAATTACTCATACGAGATGTGAACAAAAAGGAAGTGGTTTACATAGTATATACAAAGGTAGAAATGAGTAGTTAAATATTCTGATATAGCTATCATTTTTACTTTTAAATCTAATATTTAACATATCAATCAAAGAAAGTTTTATTATACTAATATTAGGAGTGAAGAAAAAATGGTAGTTAAAAGAGGAGATATGTTTTATGCAGATTTAAGCCCTGTAGTAGGATCTGAACAAGGAGGAATAAGACCTGTGCTAATAGTTCAAAATGATGTTGGAAATAAGCATAGTCCAACTGTTATAGCAGCAGCAATTACATCACAAATAGGAAAAACAAGTTTGCCTACACATATAATTATAGATTCAGAAAATAGTGGGCTAAAATCAGAATCTGTTGTATTAGCAGAACAAATTAGAACTATAGATAAGAGTAGATTAAGAGATAAAATTGGTCATATAGATGATGAAAAAATAATGGCAAAAATAAATAATGCAATAGGAGTTAGTTTTGGTTTAGAAGAGTAAAGAACAAATTGTATATAGTAAATATAAATTTTCATAATTTTAAAGTAACCCCCGAAGGAATCCCTTCGGGGGTTAAGATAAGGAGGTGAAATCCCAATAGTGGAATATTACAACAAGCATAAGCTTGTGTATGTCTAAAAAAATTCCTTAATCTAATATTTATAAAACTTTTCTAACAATATAACATACAATAATGATTATGTCAAGCTTAAACTTTTAATTTTTTAATTATTTTAATTTCTTCGTATAATTTATCTATTCTTGCTTTTCTAAAAACTAAAGCTTCTTTATATTCTTTAAGAACCTGTTTATAATTATCAAAGTTCTCTCCAGTTTTAAATAACATTTTCATACCTTCTGAATAATAGCTTTTGTCTTTGTCCTTTGTAGATTTTTTCATCTTTGTATTATAAGAATCAATTAATTCTAATCTTTTAATTTCATCTTTTAAATATTTTATATAATCAAAAACACATGAAATTTCATACAAAGTATCATCAATAACTACTTTAAACAATGCTTTTAAAGGTTTAGCATTTATTTTGCCATATTTATAATTAATATTAAGTTGATCTAATGCAACAGATTTTACATATTCTTTAGGTTTTGCATCTTTGATTAAATCTTTTAAAGTATCTGAAATATTAATGTGAGTAGTATATTGTCTTTTAGTAACAATCGCATCATATTCATCTGCTATTCTTATAATTTGGGCTGTATATGGAATATCTTTTTTAGTTAATCCTTGTGGATAACCAGTTCCATTTAATGCTTCATGGTGATACAAAGCTCCTTCTGCATATGGACGAAGTTTTAAATCATTCATACACATATTATATCCTAAAGTAGTATGAGTTTTCATTATTTCAAACTCATCATCAGTCAACCTTCCAGGTTTATTTAATATTTCTGTAGGAATAAATAGTTTACCTATATCATGTAAATATCCACATATTGTAGCATGAACAGTAAAAGCACGACCACAATGTAGATATTCACAAATTCTACAAACCAATTTACCAACATTTTCCGAATGTCTTCTAGTAAAAGGATCCATATTTCCAAGAGTAGATAATTGATATCTCATCGAATCATCTAAATTATATACTTTTAAATTAACTGGACTGTAAAAATCAAATTTTTCTTTATACATATATTACTAATCATTCCTTTCTAAGGCACATATATAGTTAGAAACAATAAAAAGTGTTAAAATGCTCCTCCATTTTCATTAGTATAATATAATGATAACATTTTTTCTATAATATTACAAGTGAGTATAATTATTAGAGAGACTTAAAATTTGTAATTATTCTAGCTTTTTCTTTGTTTTTTATAAAATTTTTTCTACATTAAATTTATGTAACAAATTTGTGTGCAATAGATGATATAATTTTTCCTATACAAGAACAAATCGGAAAGCCTTAAAATTTGTACTAATTTAATATTTTCTCGTTGGCTTTTTAGTAAATTTGTTCTGCACCAATTTTACGAAGTCAAAATTGTGTGCAGTCGTTAGAGCGTAGCGACTTTTCTACAATAGGAAAGGATAACTTTCCTATTGTAGAAAAAAGAGTAAGATTTACTTACTCTTTTTTGGTCAGTTTAAGCTAAAAAATTATTCAATTTACTCGCATATGAAGGAGTATAAAGAGATAAAACACTATATAAGTTTAAGTTTGAAAAATGAAAAAAAGAATTTCTTAATAATTCCATAAAGCTCGTATCAAACCAAGGTTTAGCATAACAATTAATTTCATCAATTGTTAAACCATTTGTTATTCCAAGCAGAATTTGGTACATTTGTGTAGAAGAAAAAATTGGGTTAGCAAAAACAGAAGTTTCCATAGCATTTAGCCCACATTTAAAGCCAAAACCAACAATCCATCTTTGATCTTGATTAAGTTCTGGATTGATATATAGTTTTATTTTATCTTCATCATGAATCTCACGTAAAATTTGCATAAGATACTCAATTTCGCTTGAAGCTAAATATGGTTTGATGTAATCTTTAATCTTAAGGATTGGTATATTATATTCAATTGTACGTCTTATTTCTACAATAGTACTAAAAGGAAGTTCTCCTAATTCATCTTCAAGAAAACATATAAGTTTAACAATATATGGATTTTTTTTTATGAGACGAGACCATTTACATCTTTCAGTGCTGTTTGTAATATTTGTAATAAAATGTGAAACTTGCAGTGACCGCATAAAAATCCTCCTAGTATTTAAGTTGTTAATGTTTTATTAGACTGACCAACTAATTAAAAAATCTAAAATATTATATCATAAATTTATGTAAAGTGTCAAATTTATATTTGCAAAATTTACGTTTACTAGATAATTTAATTATACTAAGTAGAGAACAATTTTAATTAATACAAATTTTACAGTGTTCCGATTTGATCTGATTGAAATATTTGAATCAATTCTTAATTTTTTAATAATAGGTATTAGAATATTTGTAAAATAATCAATTTCTTCTTTAGTATTATATTTTCCAAGACTAATACGAATAGGGCTAGAGTGAGTTAAATCAGCATGCATCATTTCGAGAACATGTGAATTTTTCAAAAATCCTGCACTACATGCTGAACCAGTAGAAACACATATATTATGATTATCTAAGGCAAATAATAAATCTTTGCCTTGAACTCCAGAAAATGATATACTAGAGGTATTAGGAACTCTATTATATAAGTCACCATAAATTGTTACATTAGGAATTGTATCTAATATTTTTTTTTCCATATAATCTCTAAGACTAGATATTTTTATATTAACTCTATAATTATCATTCATTATTATATCAGCAGCTTTTCCTAGTCCAGCAATATATGCAACATTTTCAGTTCCTGCACGTCTACTTTGTTCTTGATGCCCTCCAAATATAAGTGAAGTATAAGGAGTATCATTTTTTACATAAAGTACACCTACTCCTTTAGGAGCATATATTTTGTGACCAGACAATGATAAAGTATCAATATTCATAGCTTTAACATCAATTCTAGCTTTACCAATAATCTGTACAGCATCAACATGAAAAAGAATCCCATATTGTTTCGCAATATTTCCAATATCCTTAATAGGAAAAATATTACCTATTTCATTATTTGCAAACATGATAGATATTAAAAGAGTATCAGGTCTTATTGAATTACGTAATTCTTCTAAATTAATTCTTCCTTTAGAATCTACTGAAAGATAAGTAACATCATAACCAATTGATTCTAAATATTTCATTGTTTCTAAAATAGAAGAGTGTTCTACACAAGTTGTAATTAAGTGATGTTTATTAGGATTATTTCTTACAGCAGACATAATAGCTGTGTTATTACTTTCACTTGCACAACTTGTAAATATAATTTCATTACTATTGGCATTTATAAGTCTTGCTATACTAAGCCTTGCTTTTGCTATATCTTCTTTTATTTTTTTACTAAAACTATAAACATTGCTAGGATTAGCATATTCATTTTGAAAATATGGTAACATTGCATTAAGAACTTCATTATCAACTTTTGTAGTAGCATTGTTATCTAAATATATCATTTTAGACATACTATATCACGTCCTTTCTAAAGATTATTACCAATATATAATATTGTATGCAAAATAGTAAAAGATTGTTACAAAAACCTTTAAAATAGGATAAAAGAAAATTATTGCGGATTTTGTCATATAGTGATATAATTAAAAAAATATGAAAAGGATTTGAAATAAAATGGAAAAATTATATTGTATAGCAATGGAAAAAGAGGCAATTCAAATTGCAGAAAAACTAGGATTAGAGAAAATATCAAATGAAATATATAGAAAAGAAAATACCTCTTTATTAATAACTGGAATAGGAAAACAGAGGACAGCAATTAGTTTAACAAAATATATATGTGAAAATGGGAAACCTGATAAAATTATAAATATTGGATATGCAGGTTCTACTATATTAGAAATAGGAAAATGGTATTGTGTAAGTTATTCAATGAATTATGAATGGGAAATACCAGGAGAAGAAAAATATGATATGCTAGATTATGGATTTAAAAAATTAGATAAAGTAGATAAATTAGAAGAAAAGCCATGTTATTCTGCAGAATGTTTTGTTACTGATACAGATTTAGAAGAAGAATGTTTATTTGATATGGAATTACATTCAATAAGCATTTTATGTGATAAATATGATATACCATTAGTTTCAATCAAAAAAGTAAGTGATAATTTAAGTTTTGATGGATACTATGAAAATTTAAAAGATAAAAATATATTTGAGTTAACATCAGGATTAGATATACTAAAAGATTAATAAAAAGGTGGAAAAACAAATGTACTTAAAGAGATTAGAATTACAAGGATTTAAATCATTTGCAGATAAAACTGTATTAGAATTCAAACCAGGAATTACTAGTGTTATAGGACCAAATGGTTCAGGGAAAAGTAATATATCAGATGCTATCAGATGGATTTTAGGTGAACAAAGTATGAAATCACTAAGAGGAGCAAAATCTGAAGATATTATTTTTGCAGGTACACAAGCAAGAAAATCTTTAGGATTTGCAGAAGGCTCTATAATAATAGATAATACAGATGGAGAATTACCAATTGAATATTCAGAAGTAACGGTAACAAGAAAAATATATAGAAGTGGTGAAACAGGGTATTTTATAAATAAAGTACCATGCAGATTAAAAGATATTTTAGAGTTGTTTATGGATACTGGAATTGGAAAAGATGGATATAGTATAATAGGTCAAGGTAAAATAGATGAAATATTAAGTAATAAATCAGAAGACAGAAGACATATTTTTGAAGAAGCAGCTGGTATTGTAAAATATCGTGTAAGAAAACAAGAGTCAGAGAAAAAATTAGAACAGACTAAGTTAAATTTACTTAGAATAAATGATATATTATCAGAAATAGAAGGAAATATAGAACCACTTAAGATTCAAGCAGATAAAGCGAGACACTTTTTAGATTTAAGAGAAGAACTAAAAAATATAGAAGTTGGATTATTTTTAACTAATATTGATACGTATAAAGAAAAGATAAAACAAATTGGTGATGATAAAAATATATTAGATTCTCAAAGAAAAGATATGGATAATTCATTAAATAAAATAAAAAATGAAAAAGATAGTTTAAAAATGGAAGTTGACAAAATAACATCAGATATAGAAAAAACACAAAATATTGGATTTGAGAGTGCAAATAAAATAGAAAAAATAAATACAGAAATAGAAGTTTCTAAACAAAAAATATCTAATAATGAAGAAAATAAAAATAGATTACAAATAGAGATTGAAGATATAGAAAAAAGATTAATAGAATTAGAAGGAGAAACAAAAGAAAGAACTAATAAGAAAGAAGATTTAGAAAAAAATAGAGAAAAATATTTAAAAGAATTGGAACAAAAGGAACAAGAACTAAATAAACTTACAGAAAAATTATCCGAAAAAGCTTTAGAAATTGAGAAAAAGAAAGAATACCAAGAGCAAAGAATAGAAGAAAAATATGAATTATCAGCAAATATAAAAAAAGCAGATGCTAATATAGAGAATATAGAGAAAAGATTAAAAAATATAGAAGATGAAATAAGAACAAATATAATGCAAAAAGATGGATTACAAATAGAAAAACAAGAGAATTCAAGTACATTTTATAATATTGAATTAGAGAGGAATAAACTTTTAGAAGAAGTAGAAAAAATAAAAAAAGAAAAACAGAATATTTCTAAACATATAAAAGAATATGAAGAAAAAGAAAATAAAATTAATTATGAACTAAAAATGAAAGAAGCAAGATATAAGTTTTTGCAAGAAACAGAAAAAGAAAAGGAAGGATATACAAGAAGTGTAAAATCTTTGCTTTTAGCATGTGATAAAAATGAAGAAATAAAAAAAGGAGTACATGGAGTATTAGCTGATTTAATAAATGTTCCTAAAGAATATGAAATAGCAATAGAAATGAGTTTAGGATTGAGTATGCAGAATATAGTTACAGAGAAAGAAGAAGAAGCAAAAAGATTAGTAGAATATTTAAGAAAAAACAATTTAGGAAGGGCATCATTTTTACCAATAAGTTCTGTAAAAGGGAAAATGATAGAAAAATTTAGCAAAAATAATATAGATGGAATTATTGGGATAGCTTCAAAATTAGTAAAATACGATAAAAAATATGATGGAATTATAAATAATCTTTTAGGAAGAACAGTAATAGTTAAAGATATGGATACTGCCATAAAACTTGCAAAATTAAATAATTATTCTTTTAGAATTGTTACAATATCTGGAGATGTAATAAACCCATCAGGTGCAATAACAGGAGGATCTGTACAGAACAGAACTGTAAATATACTTGGTAGAAAAGAAGAAATAAAAGATTTAAAATTTAAAATAGCTGAATTAGAAAAAGAATTAGAAAAAGTAAAATATGAAAAAGAGCAATATACAAATAGAATATCAGAAGATATAGAAGAAGGAGCAAAAAAAGAAAAAAGTTTACAAGAAAAGGAAATTGAGTATGCAACAGAAAAACAAAAAATATTAGTATTGGAAGAAAAAATTTCAGTAACTGAAAGAGAAATAAATAAATTAAAAAGCGAAAAAGAAAGCTTAAAGAGTGAAAAAGAAAATATATTATTAAATAAAGATAATATGAAAAAAACAGTAGATGAAATAGATGAAGAATTAGAAAAAACAAGTATAGAAATAGAACAATTCGCAAACAAGAATAAAGATGAACAAATATATATTGATGATTTAAAATTTAATATAACAAATTTAAAAATTTCTGTATCATCTTTTGATGAAAGCAAGGATTCAATAAATGAAATTATAAATAGAATTAATGAAGAAATAAAAAGTAATATATTAAATCTTGAAACAAAAAATAATAAAATAGATGAATATAAAAAAGAAAATGATAATCTATTAAATAAAATAGATAATTTAAATAAGGAGATATTAGAGGTAAAAGAAAAAACAAAAAGCAGTAAAGAAAAAATAGAAGAATTAAAAAATCAGAGAGAAATAAAACAAGAAAAATTGTATGAAATTGAAGAAAAAATAACAGAACAATATGCAAGTATAGAAGAATTGAATAATCAAATAAATAAGGTAGAATTAAAAAAATCAAAATACGAACAAGATTTAGAACATATTATTAATTCTATGTGGGAAGATTATAGACTTACTCCAAATAAAACAGAAGGTTTTAAAAGACCTGAAAATATAACAGTTGCTACAAAGCAAGTAAGTGAATTAAAAGAAGCAATAAAAGAATTGGGAAGTGTGAATGTAGATTCTATAGATGAATATAAAAAAACGAAAGAAAGATATGATTTTATGTGTGAACAAAGATTAGATTTAGAAAGTTCTGCAAATAAATTGAGAAAAGTAATCATAGATATGACAAAAGAAATGCAAGAACAATTTGCACAAAAGTTTAAAGAAATAAATAAGAATTTTAATGATGTATTTATAGAATTATTTGGAGGAGGAAAAGCTGAATTAATTTTGGAAGATGAAAATAATATATTAGAGTGTGGAATAGATATACGTGTACAACCTACAGGGAAAAAATTGCAAAATATGATGTTACTTTCAGGTGGTGAAAAGGCATTTACTGCAATAGCTTTATTATTTGCAATATTAAAAATAAATCCAGCGCCATTTTGCATATTAGATGAAATAGAAGCAGCTTTAGATGATGTAAATGTATATAGATTTGCAGAATATTTAAAAAAATTTAGTAAGCAAACACAATTTTTAGTAATTACTCATAGAAAAGGTACAATGGAAGTTGCAGATACTGTATATGGAATAACAATGGAGGAAAACGGAATAAGCAAATTACTTTCAATGAAATTAGCAAAAGAAAAAATAGGAAATTTATAAAAACGAAATAATTTTTATTAAGAGGCTAGGTATTCTAGCCTCTTAAATGAATAATTTTATAATACCAATAAAAATAAGCAATATTCCAGATATCATATTCCAGATATTTTCAGGTATAAATGATATTCTACTTACTTTTTCACCAATATATCTTCCAATAGAGAGAAATAAAATTTGGAAAGTGCTAACTAGAATTGGAAATAGAAATGAATTAAGGCCTATAATACTACAACCTATTCCAATACATAAAGAATCTAGTGAAAGTGCTATCCCTAGATATATAGATTCTTTTAAGTCTATGTAATTAGAATTATCTAAATCAGAATAAATAGGATTTTTAATAATGTGTATAGTAATTCCAAGCCAGTTAATAATAAATTTATATGTTTTTTTAGATTTAATACAAATATCATTTGGAATTGATGGAATATCTTGTTTTATTTGATATATAATAAATCCACCCATTATAATTAGGATGAACGAACCAATAAAATAAGATACTTTTTCAGGTAAGATATATGCAAGTATATTACCTAAATAAATGGACAAACTAGTTATAAATATAGATAAAAAGAAAAGCAATAATTTTGCACTAATTTTAATTTTAGTTTTTCTAATACCATAACTAATACCAATTCCAAGTGAATCAATACTAGAAGATAAAGCTAATATTATATAACTAAACATATCTATCACCTCATGTTATACAATAGTATGAGTATATTAAAGACATAAAACATTATAAACAGAAAAAATGTTTAAGATAGTCTACTATTTACATAATATGAAAAAATATTTTTTTGTTGTCATATATATAAAATAAATGAATATACATTTGATATGAGAAACAAAAGAATCTAATGTAAGTTAGATTGATATCAAATGAAAGGAATGATTTTTATGTGGCATACAATGGATATTTTAGAGACTAAGAAAAGATTAAGGACAAACATTGAGTATGGATTAACTGATGAAGAAGTAAAAAAAAGAAGAATAGAATTTGGAGAAAATAAATTAGCAGAAAAGAAAAAAGAAAGTTTGATTGTAAAATTTCTTAAACAGTTTAATGATTTTATGATAATTATATTAATAATAGCTTCTATAGTTTCGGCGATTATTGCAAAAGTACAGGGAACAGGAGATTATATGGATTCAATAATTATAATTGCAATAGTTGTATTCAATGCGATTATGGGATTAATACAAGAATCTAAAGCAGAAAAATCTTTAGAAGCTTTAAAGAATATGACAGCACCTGTAGCTAAAGTAAGAAGAAATGGAAAAATGATTACAATTCCTTCAGTAGAAGTTGTACCAGGAGATATTTTAATATTAGAAGCAGGAAATTATATATCAGCAGATGCTAGACTTATTAATACATATGACCTTAAAGTAGAAGAATCTAGCTTAACAGGAGAAACAACACCAGTTACGAAAGATGCAAAAGCTATATTTAAAGAAAAAACAATGGATGGTGATTTATTAAATATGGTTTTTGCTACAACAATTATAGTAAATGGGCATGCTGAAGCAATCGTTACAGATATTGGAATGAATACTAAAGTTGGAAAGATTGCAAAAATGATAATAAATGATGAATCACCAGAAACACCAATTCAGAAAAAATTAGGTGAAGTAGGAAAAATGTTAGGAATAGCATGCTTAGTAATATGTGGACTAATATTTATTATAGGACTAATAAAACAAATAGATCCTATAGAAATGTTTATGACTTCTGTAGGGTTAGCAGTTGCAGCAATTCCAGAAGGATTACCAGCAATAGTAACGATAATGTTATCAATTGGTGTTACTAAGATGGCAAGGAAAAATAGTATAATCAGAAAATTACCAGCAGTTGAAACTCTAGGAAGTAGTAGTGTTATATGTTCTGATAAAACAGGAACTCTTACACAAAATAAAATGCAAGTAGTTAAATTTATAGATATACTAGGAAATAATAATAATAAGATATTAGAGTTAGGTACAATGTGTACAGATTCTGAAATAGAGTATAACCAAGGGAAATTTATAGTAAATGGTGAAGCAACAGAAGTAGCAATAGTAAATGCAGGACTTAATATATCAAAAAACAAAAATGAATTATATAAAATATATCCTAGAATAGGAGAAATACCATTTGATTCTACTAGAAAGATGATGACAACAATACATAAAAATGGAAACGGATATTTAATTATTACAAAGGGTGCACCAGATGTATTATTAAATAGATGTACTAAAATTAATGAGAATGAAAAAGAAAATATATTGGATTTAAATAAAAAAAATTATGTAATTCGATATAATGATGAAATGGCTGAAAATAGTTTAAGGGTTATAGCTGTAGCATATAAAATGTTAAATAGTTTACCTAATAAAATAGATACAAACACTATAGAAAATGATTTGGTTTTTGAAGGGTTAATAGGTATGATAGATCCACCAAGAAAAGGAGTAAAAGAGGCAGTGGCAACGTGTAAAAAAGCAGGGATTAAAACTGTTATGATAACAGGAGATCATATAGTAACAGCAAAAGCTATAGCAAAAGAATTAGGAATATTAAGAGCTAGAGATTTAGCTATTACTGGTGCAGAATTAGATGAAATTGATGATGAAACATTAGAAAGAAATATTATGAAATATAGTGTGTTCGCGAGAGTATCACCTGAACATAAAGTAAGAATAGTCAAAGCTTTTAGATCTACAGGAGCTGTAGTTGCAATGACAGGAGATGGAGTAAATGATGCGCCAGCTCTAAAAAATGCAGATATAGGTGTTGCAATGGGGAAAAATGGTACAGATGTTGCAAAAAATGCAGCTGATATGGTACTTGCAGATGACAATTTTGTTACAATTGTAGAAGCAGTAAAACAAGGAAGAAACATATTTGATAACATAAAAAAGGCAATTCACTTTTTAATATCAACTAATATTGGTGAAATAGTAACAATATTTTTTGGATTATTGCTAGGGCTTAAATCACCATTACTTGCAATCCAATTACTTTGGATAAATTTAGTAACAGATTCGATACCGGCTATTGCATTAGGCTTAGAACCACCAGAAAAAAATATAATGAGTAGAAAGCCAAGAGATTCCAGAAAAGGAATATTTGCTGATGGATTGTGGAGTAAAATAATATTAGAAGGCACCATGTTAGGAATGTTTACATTATTTGCTTTTAGTTTGGGAAATAATCTATATGGACTGGAAGTAGGCAGAACTATGGCTTTTGTGTGTTTAGGAATGTTAGAATTAGTTCATGCATTTAATATAAAAAGTGAAAGTTCAATTTTTAATTCCAATATAATGGAAAATAAATATTTAATAGGAGCATTTATTTTAGGAACATTTTTACAAGTAATAGTAGTATTAGTTCCACAGATAGCACAAATATTTGAATTAGTTCCATTAAATAATACACAGTGGTTATATGTTATATTAATATCATTAATGCCTATTGTAATAGTGGAAATACAAAAAAAAGTGAATGAAGTAAAGTTTGGGAAAATAGTATATCAAAAAGAAAAAGAAGAAGCTTATGAAATTATAAAATAATTAGGAAAAAAGAGGAAAAATAAGTAAAATGAAGAAAAAAATAGCATAATATATTATAAAACACTTAAAAACAAAGAAAAAAATGTATAAAAATACAATAAAATGAATATAAAATTTGAAAATGTTTAAAATATATGGTATAATCAAGAAGTCGCGCATATATAAAGGAGAGTGAATTTTATTTTAAACAAGAAAATTTTATACTGCACGAAAGAATTTTGTAAATTAATGAGCATATTCAGTTTAGGATTATTTATTTTAATATGTATTTTATTTATAAAATATAAACCAGTATATAAAGTAGCGCTAAATAATGAAGATGTTGGATATGTAGGAGATAAACAAGAATTTGAAGAAAAAATTAAAAATGAAATAGAAAATAAAGATGAAGAAAATTTAATATCAGCTACTATAAAGGAAAAACCTAGATATGAGTTAAAATTAGTTGATAAGAGTATTAATACAAATGAGCAAGAAATATTAGCTAAAATAGATGAACAAGCAGAAATAACATATGTATATTATGCAATTACATTAGATGGAGAAAATAAAACATGTGTAAAAAGCATAGAAGAAGCAGAAAATGTTATTGCACAAATAAAAGAAGAATATAATGCAGATTTAGAGTTAGATATTGGTGTAAATGAAATTTATACCAATAGTAATGATGAACAAACAATCAAATTAGCATCATTAGATTTAGCAAAACAAAATTTACAAGAAAATGTAGATGATAAAATAGAAGAGATAGAATTAGAAAAAAAGAAAAAAGCTTCAACTGTAAATGATATATATTTAGAAGTAACGCCAGTATCTGGAGTTATCACATCAAGATATGGAGCAAGAGAAAGCATAAGGGATCATGCACATGGAGGATTAGATATAGGAGCCCCAGCAGGAACGCCAATAAAGGCTACAGCAGGAGGAACTGTAACTTATGCACAATATAATTCAGGAGGATATGGAAATTTAGTTGTTATAGATCATGGAAATGGTGTAAAAACATATTATGGACATTGTAGCAAATTATATGTGTCAAAAGGAGAAAAAGTAATTGCAGGAGAAGTAATAGGAGCAGTAGGTTCAACAGGATTTTCAACAGGAAACCATTTGCATTTTGAAATACGTATAAATGATACAAGAGTAAATCCACAAAAGTATTTATATAAATAATTAGGAAAAGTCTAGCAATTTTTGGCTAGACTTTAAATAATTGCATGAAAAATAATAAAAAGCAGATAGGATTTACAAAAAGAGAAAAAAGAGATATAATTAATCTGTAGTTTTTTATAACCTCGAGTTTTATTGTAAAAATTTTTTGGAGGTATTATTATGATGTCAAAATTTGAACAAACATTTGCAGAGCGGATTGAGCAGATTATAGGGCTAGACAGACAAATTCAAATATCTGGAGTATATTATACTAGTAATAGCAATGTTTTATCAGAATATTATTATAGAAACTCTGGAGATAGTGCAGATGGAAAGCCACTTTTATTAATGTTAAATAAAGGTATAAAGACCCAAATGAAAACATATTAATTGATTTTAATAACTTCATATAGGGATGGTGAAGAATTAAAAGAAGAAAAAATTAATATGGATGAATACATAAATACATCGAAATTTTTCTTTGGACATGAATGGCAAGAAGGAAAAGTTGAAGGACCATATTGGACATCTTTATATGAATCTACTGGATTAGTGCAAATAGATAAAATTATAAAATTTTTTGCTATGCAAAAATGTAGGAAGAGCATAATTACAGGTATAATTACAGGTTGTTATTATGAACTAAACTGTATATGTGATATGAAAATATGTCCATATAATCCATGCAGTATTACATTTGACGAGTTGCCTAAAATAGAAAACGGAGCAAAAAGTACTCTATTTAATGCAGTTAATAGAAAAATAAGAAAAAAAGGATACAAATTGGAATATCTTAGAGGATATGGACTTGTATCTGGTAGAGAATATGGTAAGATATATTTACACATAGCTACTATTAAAGTCAATGAAATAGGATTTCCTAGTATAGAGGCAGAGATTCCAATGTATATATTAAATAGTGTACTATATAATCCAGATCAAGATTTTGACAAACTTATTGAAGACTATGAAATAGTTTTCATATTATAATAAAACAGGGAATTCTATAGAGTTCCCTGTTTTATTATACAATAGGAAAGTTATCCTTTCCTATTGTATAAAAGTCGCTACGATCTAACGACTGCACACAATTTTGAATTCGCAAAATTGGTTTAGGAACAAATTTACTAAAGAGTCAACGAGAAATGATAAAGTTAATATAAAATGAGTCACTCTTTTTACGCTCAAGAGTGACTCTGAAAATAAAAGGGGATGTTTTTTATACACTAGTTAGTAATTGGAGTAACAAAGAATTACTAACTGTATATATAATATACCAATAGAATTTGTCCTTTTTGTGAATTAAATGTGATACTATTGTAATAAAAATATTAATTAATTATTAATTTTATTGCAATAGTAAAGTTATTGTATAAGGATACTATATTAAATGCATTGCACACAATTTTGATTTCTCAAAATTGTGTGCAGAACAAATTTACTAAAAAGCCAAAGAGGAAGTTAAAGTTTGTATTAAATTAGGGCTTTTCGATTTGTTTTTACTTTTCTTCACCTAAAGTTACAGTTATGTCTTTTTCTGTGCCATCACGATTAACTTTCAAAGTAATAGTATCTCCAATATTTTTAGAATTTTTAATTTCATTTAATTCATCCATTGTTTTAACTTCCTTTCCATCAACTCCGATAATTACATCTCCAATCCTCAAATCAGCTTTTTGAGCAGGTGAAAAATCTTCTACAGAGCGAACATAAATTCCAACAACAATATCATTTAATTTAGCAGTTTCTTCATCTACTTCTATAGCAGTTATACCTATATAAGGTCTTTTAACTTTATTATATTGTATAAGTTGTTCATAAATATTTTTAGTAGAATTAATAGGTATAGCAAATCCCATTCCTTCGACTCCATCACCTAAAATTTTTAAAGTGTTAATTCCTATTACTTGACCTTTACTGTTTACTAAGGCACCACCACTATTACCTGAATTTATAGCTGTATCTGTTTGAATAAGAGTATATGTTTTTCCTTCAGAATCTGTAACCTTTCTATTTAAAGCACTTATTATACCAGAACTTACACTACTTTGCATTCCAAGTGGATTTCCTACAGCCATACAAAACTCTCCTACTTGTACAGTATCAGAATCACCTAATTCGGCAGCTTGTAAATCAGTTTTATCTATTTTTATTACAGCTAAGTCAGTTTGATCATCTGTTCCTATAATTTGAGCTTCATATTCTGTTTCATCTCCATATAAATATACTGAAATTTTTGTAGCCTTACCTACTTCATAGTATGAAGTAGAACTAGAAGAGCTAATTACATGGTTATTTGTTAATATATAACCGTCAGAACTTATAATAACTCCTGAACCCTCTGCTACTGCAGTTGCAGATTGATTTCTATAAAAAATTGAATTTACAGAAAATTCAACTTTTATACCAACAATAGATGGTCTTACTTTATTAGCTACAGATACTCCTGTTTCTGAAAAATCAGATAAAGAAATTAAATTAGTATTAATAGTATCCATATTGATAGTATTATCAGATTTTAAACTTGAATTATTAGTTTCACCAATTATTTTGTTTTTAATAGTTGGAACTCCAAAACAAGTCCCTACAACTATTCCAGCTCCTATAATACCTGAAAAAAAAGGAATAAGAACTGATTTTCCAAAATTATAATGTGCTTTATCCTTTTTCTTCTCAGTAGTTACTACAGTAAATTGCTTATTATCATTATTATCCATAACAATCATTTCCTTTCTATACAATTATAATATATAATACAATATATATGTGAAAAAATTGTGAAAAAATTGTAGCAATTTAAGAACAAATAATATATAATATTAATGAAAAATTCAAAAATAATTGGAGGCGACTCTATTGAAAATAGGTTTGGCATTATCAGGAGGAGGAGTAAAAGGAGCAGCACATATTGGAGTAATAAAAGCATTAGAAGAAAATGATATAAAAATAGATATGATATCAGGAGCAAGTATAGGAAGTGCAGTGGCAGTATTATATGCAATGGGATATAATACTTCTGAAATGCTTAGATTATTTAATTATTTTTCTAAAGAAATATTAAGAGCTGATCCAAGGTATTTTGCATATAATGTAAGAAATGTAAGAAGAATTTTGCGGTTATGGATTATTTTCAGGAGAAAGTATAGAAAAAGCAATAAATGAATGTGCAAAATTAAAACATATATATAGTATATCTGAAATAAATATGCCTATTGCATTAACTACTGTAGATATAATAGAAAGTAAAAAGCATGTATTTACTAATTATACAAAAGAAGGACTAATATATGAGGTAGAAGGCAGAAATGTAAATGGAGAATATGTAACAAAGCAGAAAGAAAACATGGATACATATATTAGGGACATAAATATAGGAAAAGCTGTTAGAGCAAGTTGTAGTTATCCACGGAGTATTTGCACCTTGTGAATTTGGAGAATACAAATTTGTAGATGGAGGTATTTTAGATAATATACCATCAGGAGAGTTAAGAAAAATGGAAGCAGATAAAATTTTAACTGTTAAGTTTTCAGCAGGTGGAAGTTATAACCCTAAAAATATATATGAAGTAGCAATGAAGTCAATAGATATTTTATTTGATAGCAGGGCAGAAGAATCAATAAAACAAAGTGATTATGTTTTGGATTTAGATTTGCCAGAAGCTAGTGTATTTAATATAAGAAAAATTGATTATTGTTATAATCAGGGATATATAAAAACACTAGAATATATTAATGATATAAAAGAAAAATTACAAATAAATAATACATAAAACTCTAAAAAAGAGTTTTATGTATTATTTATTTGCTCTATATTAAATCAATATAATATATAACAAAGATAAAAGGTTATTTTCACTCTTTACGTAAACAAAACATATAATATAGCATATTAAAGCAAAGGGGGAGATAATATTGAGTAATTGTTACATAATAGAGGGGGGAAATAGATTAAATGGAGAAGTAGAAATATCTGGCTCAAAAAACGCATCATTACCAATAATTGCAGGAAGTATATTGCAATCAGGAATAACAAAATTATACAATGTACCAAATATAAGGGATATAGGAATAACATTGGAAATATTAAAATTATTAGGATGTAAAGTAAAAAAAGGAAATGGAAAAATAGAAATTAATGCAAAAAAAATTAATAAATGTGAGATACCAGAACACTTAATGAGACAAATGCGTTCAACAGTGATTTTAGCAGGAGCAATCTTAGGAAGATGTAAAGAAGTTACATTTTCATATCCTGGTGGATGTGATATTTAACTGATACATCGGACAAGCATAAGATAAATGAGTGGATACAAGGAGTTAAATAGAAAAACAAAATTTGCAAAATGCAAGAAAATGTGGTATTATTAACATAATGGCAATAGCCATGTTGAAACCGTTATAAAACTATCACTTAAGGAGGTATAAACTATGAAACGGTATGAAAAATTTGTGCTTGAGGCAGAAAAGGGTATAAACTTTGAAGTCTCAGAGGGAACAAGTGGAGAGTTAATTATCAGAGCTCTGAATATTGCTACAGCCAATGTCGACTCTACAAACTATGTAAATCCTCCAATTCCAGAAGGATATAAGCATGTCTATGGAGAATGGAACAATGGATTTGTAATTGAAAGATGTTCTGATGGAAACCAGTTTGTATGGATTCCTGTTGGGAGTCTTGACTCTAATGGAACACTTGATGGAAAACATTTTTCGGAGAAATTCGGCAGACGAAATTACACGAACGATGAATTTTCGGCTGATGGATTCAATGAAGCCTTAAATGGTGAATTGCTTGAACAACTTGAAAGTGTCAAAAAATATGGGGGATTTTATATTTCTCGTTATGACATTTCTAAGAGTTCAGCAGAAAAACCGCAGTCGGTAAAAGGAGTTATGCCGTGGGGAAACATCAATTTTTATGATGCAAAGAAGATTGCATCCACTATCGAAGACAGTGAAGCAGTAAAAAGTCATCTGACTTTTGGTGCAGAATATGATTCGGTATTGGAATGGTTTATCAAAACAGGAGTTAGAACTCTTGTTGAAATTGCAGAGGACTCTACTGAATGGGGCAATCATTGGAATACAGAGAATTCTCCATTGCAATTATTTAAAACAGGAAGCAGAGAAGAATGGTGTGCTAATAACATCTACGACTTTGCAGGAAATGTGTCTGAATGGACACAAGAACAGAACGAAAGCTTGTTTCGTGTTATTCGCGGTGGCTATTACTCCAATTTTGGTTACAGTTTTCCTGTCGCCCATCGCTGTCGCTCCGCTCCTGGTGAAAACTATTACATCACTGGTTTTCGTGCCACGCTTTATATTAAGTAGCTACTTGACACTGTAAAATTCTTTAATTGTATCTAAGCACAGACAGAGGGAGAGAATTTTGAAATTTCAGAGTTCCTCCCTTGTATTTTTCACTTGACAAACACATTTGATTTACCACTTGTAGTTATTTTAGCTCTAGGAAGCGAAGCAACGTAGCGATAAATTAAGCGAAACGAAGAGGAGCTTTAGTAATAAGGATGTAAATGGTATAATTTTATGTAGGAAAATGGCAAAGAAAAATGTCGTTTTTCCTACATATTTTTTGTATCTCAA